>JBDTDX010000340.1:0-2215 GCA_039922815.1 Granulicella sp. | reverse complement strand
GCCGCAGGGGCGGGCTGACGGCGACGTAGATGGAAGGCCATGGAGATGAGATGCGGATTTGCTCGCGCCGACTTGGTAGAATCGTCTCGAATGTCTACTATGACCGCACTTTCGCCAGAGGTTCTTGCCAAGTACCAGCCTGTGATCGGGCTGGAGGTTCACGTCCAGTTGCTGACTGCTTCGAAGGCGTTCTGCGGATGCGTCAATCAGTATGGCGGCGAACCGAATACGCATGTGTGTCCGACGTGCCTCGGGCTGCCCGGCGCGCTGCCTGTCTTGAACCGGCAGGCGGTGGAGTTTGCGATATTGGCTGCGAGGGCGATCCACTGCGAGATCCGCGAGACGAGCGTGTTCTCGCGGAAGAATTACTTTTATCCGGACTCGCCGAAGGGCTATCAGATCTCTCAGTTCGATAAGCCGGTTGCGGAGAACGGATACATCGATGTGCTCGATGCAAGCGGCGCAGCCAAGCGGATTGGTGTGACGCGGCTGCACATGGAAGAGGACGCGGGCAAGAGCATTCATGATGGCTTTGCAGACTCGGTGTCGAAGACGTATATCGATCTGAATCGCTGCGGCACGCCGCTGGTGGAGATTGTGAGCGAGCCGGATCTGCGCTCGGCGGACGAGGTCTTCGAGTACCTGACCAAGCTCAAGGAGATTCTGCTTTATACCGGCGTGAGCGACTGCAATATGGAAGAGGGCTCGCTGCGCTGCGATGCGAACGTGAGTGTGATGTTGAAGGGCGCGAAGGAGTACGGCACGAAGGCGGAGGTGAAGAACGTCAACAGCTTTCGCTACATTCGCTCGGCGGTTGAGTTTGAGATCGAGCGGCAGATCGGCGTGATCGAGGACGGCGGTCGCGTGGTGCAGGAGTCGCGTTTGTGGAACAGCGCTGAGGGTCGCACGTACTCGATGCGCTCGAAGGAACAGGCGCATGATTATCGCTACTTTCCAGAGCCGGATTTGCCGCCGCTTGTGGTCGGCGCGGCGTGGCAGGCCGAGATCCTGAAGAACCTGCCGGAGCTTCCGGAGGCACGGCGGGCGCGGATGATTGCGGAGTACGAGATCAGCGCGCAGGATGCGGCAACGTTGACGGCGACGCGAGAGTTCGCGGATCGGTTCGAAGCGGCGGCGAAGCAGGCGAAGAGCCCGAAGCGTGTCGCGTCCTTGCTGACGAGCGAGTTGACGATGCGGTTGCGGCTTGCCGGGATCGAACAGGAGCAGTCGCCGGTGTCGATGGAAGGCATTGTGATGGCGGCGGATCTTGCAGAGTCGGGCGAGCTGTCGAGCAAGATGCTGAAGCAGTTGCTGGATGCGTGTTTCGCGGAGAGCAAGGATTTTCCGGTGATCTACGAGCGCGACAAGCCAAAGCAGATTTCGGATGTGTCGGCGATCGAGGCGATGATCGACGAGGTGATTGCGGCGAATCCTAAGCAGGTCGAGCAGTATCGCGGCGGCAAGAAGACGGTTGCGGCCTTCTTCGTCGGCAACGTGATGCGGCTGTCGAAGGGGCAGGCGAATCCGGCGCTGCTGAACGAACTGGTGGTCAAAAAGCTGGACAGTTAAGAAGCTGGCCGATGGGAACAACCTGAACGGGACGAGTGGGTTCTAATAGCGGGATGAGTTTATGTAGCTCGCTTTGGAATTTTGTCCGTTCGCACAGGTTGCGATCCATTGGTCTGCGGCGTGCAGGGTGGATGCTTGCGGCTGCTGTTACCGGCACACTGGCCGGGTGTCGGGGTGACGTTGCCTACGTTGTGCCGACGGGGCCGATGCCGGCGAATACGGTCCTGCTGTCGCAGATGATGCAAGAGCTGTCGACGGCGCCGGGCTTTACCGAAGCGATACTGGCGCAGCTAAACGAGGGGCAGAAGCGCGGGCCGGCGCTGCTGACGCCGACACTGATCGATCACATGCGCAAGATGATCCTGGGCACAGACTGGCTGGGTTTGAGCCGGTTTCCCGGATGGACGATGCGGGAGATCAACCCGACGGTGCGCGTGGTGGGGCATGTTGCGGGCAAGGATGTGAAGCTGGAAGAGGCGGCGACGGCGGGCGGCGCTCCAAGCGGGCCGGTGCAGAACGCCTCGACCAAGACGATCAAGGAATATGTCGACCTGGGACCGTACACGCTCGAGACGGCGGAGACTGTGGACCTGGATAAGCCGTCGGATCGGCCGGGGTTTTCATCGGTGGGGCTGACGAGTGTGCT
>JBDTDX010000339.1:0-6640 GCA_039922815.1 Granulicella sp. | reverse complement strand
CCACTGCCACAGTATATGAGTCCGTCACGAATGCCACCGGTAATTTTTCAATTCCGAATGTTCCTCCTGGTAACTATTCGATAACGATAGAGGCAGCGGGTTTCAAGAAAGAAACTCACCAGAACATTGACGTTCTGATCAATTCTTCAACGCGCGCCGATTTTAATATTGCGCCTGGCAGTGTGACCGAAGAGGTGTTGGTAACAACCGCTCCCCCGCTACTGCAGACCGATCGGGCAGACATTAGCACGAAGCTCGAGGCGCATCAGATCGAGAATCTGCCGATGACAACGAACCGAAACTTCCAGTCGCTGTTGAACCTGGTACCTGGAACCTCGCCAGCAACCTTCCAGCACTCCCAGTTCTTCAATGCGCAAAGCGCTCTGCAGACCCAGGTGAACGGACTGGGCCGTTTGGGAAATCTTTACCAGATTGAGGGTATCGACGACGACGAACGCACGGGCCTGCTTCAGATCATCATCCCGCCAGCCGATGCCATTCAATCGGTTGATATCTCGACCAACAACTTCGAAGCTGAGATGGGCCGCGCGACGGGCGCCGTGACCAACGTCATTCTCAAGTCTGGCACGAACTCCTTTCACGGGTCAGCTTTTGAATATATCCAGAACAATGCAGTGAATGCCCGCTCGTATTTTGGCCCCACGCTTGGCCATCTCTCCTACAATAACTTTGGAGGGTCGATTGGCGGCCCGATCATCAAGGATAAGCTCTTCTTCTTTGGCGACTATCAGGGCAGCACAGACCACGAACGCGTTGGGGGTACCTTCACGATTCCCGACGCGCGTTATTACACGCCGAATGCGCAGGGCTTCCTCGATCTGAGTTCCATGCTCGGCGCTCTTAATGCCAACGGATTTCGGGCCGGGCAAATTTTCGACCCAACCACAGGCGACGGAACGGCTGGTAGTCCACGTACGCCTTTCGTCAATAACCAGATCCCCGTCGGCCGTCTCAATCCCGTATCGGTGGACATCCTGAAAAGAGTGAATGCCGCAGCTCCAGCGTTTGGAACGCTGAATTCCTCGCTGCCTATGTCGAATCCCACTAACAACTACGTCGATAATCTTCCGTTTACCAAGGGAACCAACAGCTACGACGTGAAGGCTGACTACACGATCGACGAGAAAGACCACATCAGCGGACGTTTTAGCTGGCAGAGGGTCAATACTTTCCAGGCTCCAGCGTTTGGCGCATTTCTGGGTGGTCCCGCAGGCGGCGGCTTCCAGGGAATTGGCCTTCAGACTTCCTACAGCACAGGCGTGAACTACGATCACAGCTTTTCTCCCACACTTTTCACAGAGGTTCGTTTTGGGGTCGCTCACCTGCGAAACGACGCTCAACCGAGCAACTACGGATCGAATGATGCGACCGCTCTTGGCATCCCGGGCGTGAACATCAATCAGTTTTCGAGTGGTCAGGTTGGCATCTCTCTTGGCGGGGTCTTCAGTGGAACGTTGATTGGCTATTCGGCCTCAATGCCGTGGATTCGCGGTGAAGCAAATATTGACGTGGTGAATAACTGGACCAAGACGATTCGCAACCACACGATCAAGTTCGGTGGCGATGTCCGTCGTGTTCGCGACGACTTGTTGCAGGATCAGACCTTCAGTCCGCGCGGCGTGTTCAACTTTTCCGATTCTCAGACCTCGGATTCCCGAGGAACGAAAGCTCTCGCGAACAACGTAGCCAGCTTCCTGCTCGATCTTCCGAGCAGCGTCGGGCGTGACGTCAATACCATCTTTCCGGCCTATCGGCAGTGGTGGATCTTCGGTTATGTCGCCGACAAGTGGCAGGCCACGCCCAAGCTTACCGTTGACCTTGGAGTGCGCTGGGAGTTTTATCCTCCAGCGACACCAAAGCTTAGCGGAGGCTTCTCCAATTACATCCCCGAGACCAATAATCTCGTAATTGCGGGCGTTGGCGGCAATCCCTCCAACCTCGGAATGAAAACGCGCTACAACTACTTCGCCCCTCGCACCGGTCTCTCGTACCGAGCGACCGACGATACCGTGATACGTGCTGGATTTGGTATCAGCTACACACCGTTTGCTGACAACAACTACGCGTATAACTACCCAATTCGCGCCAATAATAGCTACGGTTTGTCGGGCAGCAGTCCTTACACTGCGGCGGTGCTGGCCGACAATTCCACCGTAGCAACCTTCCAGGCAGGATTTCCTGCCCCGGTTGCGATTCCAGTCCCCACTAACGGAATCATCCCCATCACCACAGGTGCGCTTGCAGCACAAAACCTGATTAATATTCCGACGGACTATAAGAACCCTTATGTCGAATCGTGGAATGTAGCTGTTCAGCAGGCTTTGCCCTATAACATGTCGCTCCAGGTAGCCTATGTCGGCAATCACGGTGTAAGAGTTCCAGGAAACATCAACATTAATAATCCCTCGACTTACGGAGGTGGCAACGCTTCGAAGCCCGAGTACAACTGCATTGGCTGCTCTTCGACCGTACATCGCACCGCCACTACAAGTGTGATCTTCAAGGGCTACTCTTCGAACTTCCAGTCGTTGCAGACGCAATTGACGAAGCGGTTCAGCAATGGCTTATCCTTTTCCTCAGCATTCACCTGGAGCAAGGGCCTCGGCTATGTCAGCGGCGATGACGGAGGAATAACCTTCTTTATCAACCAGCGTAGAAACTACGCTCCCAATGACTACGACCGTACCATCAACTATGAGCAGAGCTTTACCTACGAGTTGCCATTCGGCCGAGGGCACAATCATCTGAACACTGGGATCAGCGCCGTAGCACTTGGGGGCTGGAAGCTATCGGGTGTTGTATCGGCGGTATCAGGCACTCCATTTACCGTAACAGCGGATGGAAGCAGTCTGAATACTCCTGGAACCGGTCAAAACGCCTCCTTGAGCAGCGGGTACAAGGTCCTTCACGGTATCGGCAGCTCCAACAAGTGGTTCGACACATCGGCGTTCACGCAACCGAGCGGATGCACTGCGACACCTTGCACGCCGCAGAATGTTGGTCTCGGGAATACGGGACGTAACCAGTTCCGCGGCCCCGGTTACGTGCAGGATAACCTCTCCCTATTCAAGACCTTCCAGACATGGCGCGAAGCTGCGCTTACCGCGCGTATCGACGCGTTCCAGTTGAGCAATACACCGCAGTTCGGCAATCCGCAGGGCAGCCTTACCTCGGGAGCATTCGGAACGGTTACGAGCACTCTCGGCAGTGGGAGTGGAGTAAACGGCATAGGCGGTGGGCGCACACTACAGGCGTCGGTGCGAATCGCGTTCTAAGACCGGTTACTTTGCATAGGATTGAGGGCTCGTCTGTGCTTTGGCACTGACGAGCCCTCTCTTTTCAAATGAGACACATAACATCGCCATCCGCCAAAAGAGATTTGTGAGGCTTTTATCTCCACCACCATAGCTGAATTTCAATCACGTATAAAAGATTGAGAGACGCATCTTATTTTTTGGTGGTAACAGCTATTCCTCTTCCTTCCGTCACCGTAACGATGGCATCGATTCGTGACAGGTCGATCTGTTCGGTGAGCCCGCTTGGCCAATGCACCTCTACGGAATCGATCTTCGTGGCAGGACCTATGCCGAAGTGCAGGCGCTGGTCGGATGAAGATGCAAAGCTGCCACCACTAAGGACGTCTTGCCGTTGCCGGAATCCATCCGCTGTGAGATAGACCGTAGTGCCGACTGCGTCTCGCGGACTGTGAGGCCCCCCCACAAGTTTGAGTTCGACCCAGTGATTCTGCTGCGCTGACACATTGCGGAACAGGGATGGAGTTCCGTCCAAATTGTTGATGACAGCGTCAATCCGTCCGTCGTTGAAGAGATCTCCGTAAGCCATGCCTCGAGCTACGGCAACTTTCGCAAGACCTGTTCCTTCGACTGCCGGAACCAGCTCAAGCTTACCCTTCACGTTGTGAAACAGGAGTGCCCGCTGTTTCCAACTGGTACCCCAATCGAGCTTGTCCACCTGGGGATACACATGGCCGTTGACAAACAGGAGGTCCAGCCAGCCATCGTTGTCGTAGTCGAAAAAGCCGTCACCCCAACCAAGAAATGGGATAGTTGGTTCTGCAATTTTGAATTGGTAGCTGACATCTGTGAAGTTCCCATCTCCGTCGTTACGGTAGAGCGGCTTGTAGTCGTCGGAGAAGGTCGTATTGAAGATATCGATAAGACCATTGTGATTCAGGTCGCCGGTCGCGATGCCCATGGAGGCCGTCTCGCGGCCGCCTTCATTCAAGGCGTAGCCTGAAGCAAAACTTTCGTCCTCGAAGGTGCCGTCACCCTTATTGAGATAGAGATAATTTGGAGTGGAGTCATCAGCAACGAGCAGGTCGAGCTTGCCGTCGTTGTTCACATCGATAAAGACGGAGGCAAGGCCATAGTTCCTGGCCTTCTCATCTCCAACGCCAGCTTTTATACTGACATCGGTGAAGGTCCCGTCACCGTTGTTGTGGAAGAGATGATCCGGCTCCCCTGGAAGACCACGCGGGCCGCACATGACATGTACCCCGCGAAATTGGCAGAAGCTGGACGCGACGTCTTTTGAGCCCGGAGCGGGTGGATTCAAAATGTCGTAGTGAACATAGCCTGGGACGAAAAGATCCAGTTTGCCGTCACCGTCGAAGTCGCCCCAGGTGGAGCCAGTCGACCAGTTACCGAGCACAACACCTGCCTTCTCCGCAACGTCGGTGAAGGTCCCGTCGTGGTTGTTGTGATAAAGCCGGTTTTTACCAAAGTTGGTGACATAGAGATCGGACCAGCCATCGTTGTCGTAGTCGGCGACGGTTACTCCAAATCCCCAGCGGTCGTTCGCAACCCCAGCTTTGGCCGTGACGTCAGTAAACGTTCCATCGTGATTGTTGTGAAAGAGCGCCGCATGGGGAGGAGTTGCCTTGCCAGCCATCGCGTCGTACGTCGATCCGTTGACGAGATAGATGTCCAGCCAGCCATCATTGTCGTAGTCCACCAGACCGACACCGGAGCCGACGGTATCGAGGATATACGTCTTCTCAGGAGTTCCCATCTGATGATGCCACTTGCTCAGTCCTGCTTTGTCCGCCACATCTTCGAAGACGATGGGTCCTGTTTTCACGAACCCTCCGGCAGTGATGGGCCGATGCTTATCATCCAACACGGCAGCATGAGCACCTCCCGTGTTCACGCCGCCTGAAGCCGATGACATGCCACCCTCTTCCGGTTTCTCCGCATGCTGGCCGGGAGTGGATTGGCAAATGCCCAGCGTAACGCACATTGCAAGTGCCCCGATTGAAAATATGGCGTGTAGGCTGTAGCGCATGTCGATCAATTTACTCCGAAGTGGTTTGTGCTCTTTCGTTCCACAGATCTTTCAATAGGACCCTCGGGTCAGGCTCCGGCGAAGCTTACCGCGCTGGCTTCGCTTCCTGAGGCTCATCGATCGTGACGAACTGATCGGCGTTGATGTCTTTTTGGATCTGCTTGATTCCTGAGGGCCAAAGAATTTCCAAGGAAGCCGTCTTTTCCGACCCAAGGCCGAAGTGCAATCGCTTATCGCTGGAGGACATATAGCTGGCGGCAGTGGAAACGGTCTCCCATTGCGACCCAGTGGTAGTGGTCAGTTTGACTACTGCGCCGATGGCATCGCGATTGCTGCGATGGCCAACAAGTTTTATACCGACCCAGTGGTTTCCATTGACGGTTTCATTGCGAAGGATGTGCGCCGGCCCATCGTTCGTTGTAACCACGGCATCCACATGACCATCGTTGTAAATGTCACCAATGGCCATGCCACGACCAACCCAAACCTGACGGAAAACCTCTCCTGATTGCTCCGACACATCGACGAATCCTTTGCCCGTGTTCCGTGCCAGCATCATCGGTTCCCGGTAATGGACGGCCGAGGAATTGAGTTCGACCGTATCCATGTCGTGACCCTGTGCTACCAGCAGATCCTTAAGTCCATCATTGTCGAAGTCGAAGAATCGTATGCCCCAGCCAGAGTGAGGCATCGTTATTCCGGCAATCCCGGTGCTGTAGCTCGCATAGGTAAAGCTACCGTCGCCGTTGTTGGTGTAGATGGCATACTTCTGGCTGGCAAGATTTGTAATAACGAGATCAGGGAGACCGTCATTATTGTAGTCGGCGAAGTCTACGCCCATGCCAGCGTAAGTTCTCCCATCGCCATCGACCGCAACCTCCGCGGCAAGGCCCGTCTCCTCAAACGTGCCGTCGCCCTTGTTGCGGTAGAGATGCTCTGGCATGGAATCATTCGCGATGATAAGGTCCGGTTTGCCATCTCGATCGTAGTCGGCAATCGCAATTCCAAGACCCTTCGCAGCCAATGAGATACCGCTCTTGATTCCTATTTCGGTAAAGTGACCTTTGCCATCGTTGTGGTACACCAGAGGGCGAAGCGCAGGAAAAATGTCTGGATGGCAGTAGGCTCGATAGCCCTCACGATGCTCGCCGCACCAGATGTCATCGAAGCTCCACTGAACGTAACGCAGCACAACCAAATCCAACAGGCCGTCGTTGTCCAGGTCAACCCAGGCGGCACTACTGGAGAACCCGCCGCCAGCTACATTCGCAGATTCCGTCACGTCCGTGAATGTGCCGTTCCCGTTGTTGTGGTA
>JBDTDX010000338.1:0-3365 GCA_039922815.1 Granulicella sp. | reverse complement strand
TGAATCACGCCTGACAAGTTTTGAGTGCATTACGTCAAGGAGCTTCAGTGCCTACGTTCCATCAGCTCGTCAAGCAGGGCCGCACGCCCACTCGTTATAAGACTGCCAGCCCCGCGCTCCAGGGTTCACCTCAGCGTCGTGGAGTCTGCACCCGCGTCTACACCCAGACCCCCAAGAAGCCGAACTCGGCCCTCCGCAAGGTCGCGCGCGTTCGCCTTACCAATGGAATCGAAGTCACGACTTACATTCCAGGCATCGGCCACAACCTGCAGGAGCACTCGATCGTGCTCATCCGCGGCGGCCGCGTCAAAGACCTCCCGGGAGTTCGTTATCACGTTGTTCGTGGAACCCTCGATGCGGTCGGCGTTGCCAACCGCAAGCAGAGCCGCTCCAAGTATGGGGCCAAGCGTCCCAAGGCGCAGGCGTCCAAGTAGTCATCCGGGCGGCTGAAGTGATTAGCTGCCAGCAAATTTCAGGTTCAGGGCTTGAGAGTTCTACGGCCCTGAAGGAAGAAGAGAAGAGCAATGCCGAGAAAAGGTTATATCGCGAAGCGTGAAGTTGCACCGGACCCGGTGTACAGTTCGACCCTCGTCACAAAGTTTGTCAACTCGATGATGTGGGGCGGCAAGAAGTCAACCGCTCAGGGCATCTTTTACACCGCCATGACGAATCTCGAGCAGAAGGGCGGCGACGAAGCCCTCAAGCTCTTCAAGAAAGCTATTGAGAATTGCAAGCCCCTTCTCGAGGTCAAGAGCCGTCGTGTCGGTGGTGCAAACTATCAGGTGCCGATCGAAGTTCTTCCGGAACGCCGCACCTCGCTGGCCATTCGCTGGCTCGTGACCTATGGTCGCGCCCGCGGCGAAAAGGGCATGGTGGAGAAGTTGACCGCCGAGTTGCTGGATGCTGCAAACGGTCGCGGAGCGGCGATGAAGAAGAAGGAAGATGTTCATCGCATGGCTGAGGCCAACAAGGCTTTCGCGCACTATCGCTGGTAAGGAAAAATCTGCTTTGCAAAAAGTTCTTCGTTTCCTGTCTTTGACCTAACGCTTCTATAACGCGAGCCGGGCTCGCAGAGTGAGAGAGATTGACCGTGGCACGCACTACACCTCTAAATCGTTGCCGGAACATCGGAATCATGGCGCACATCGATGCCGGAAAGACGACGACGACTGAGCGCATTCTCTTCTATACGGGCATCACGCACCGTATCGGCGAAGTGCACGAAGGAACTGCGACCATGGACTGGATGGAGCAGGAGCAGGAGCGCGGCATCACCATTACCTCCGCCGCAACCACCTGCACCTGGAAGAACATCCTCATCAATATCATCGATACCCCGGGACACGTCGACTTTACCGCAGAGGTGGAGCGCTCGCTCCGCGTTCTGGACGGTGCGGTTGCCTGCTTCGATGCGGTTGCCGGCGTGCAGCCCCAGTCGGAGACGGTGTGGCGCCAGGCAGACAAGTACAAGGTTCCCCGCATCTGCTTCATCAATAAAATGGACAAGGCCGGCGCGGACGCAGTTTACGCCACCTCGACCATTGTGGATCGTCTCGGCGCGCGCGCCATCCCGATCAATATTCAGATTGGTGCGGAGGCAAAGTTTCTCGGCGTAATCGACCTTGTCACCATGAAGGCCATCCTCTGGCACGATGAGACCATGGGCGCTGAATATTCTACTGAAGATATTCCGGCCGACCTGCTCGAGACTGCAAAGACCGCCCGCCATGCGCTCATTGAAGCGGTAGCCGATTCTGACGATACGATTCTGAACCTATTTCTCGAAGGCGAAGAGCCGACCGAAGCGCAGCTCAAGGCCGGTATCCGCAAGGCAACCATCGCCATGAACATCTTCCCGGTGCTCTGCGGTTCGTCGTTCAAGAACAAGGGCGTCCAGACGCTGCTCGATGCAGTCGTCGACTACCTGCCCAGCCCGCTTGATATCCCTCCCATGGTCGGCCACAATCCCGACAATATGGAAGAAGAGATCATCCGCAAGGCTGATGACAATGAACCCTTCTCGGCGCTTGGATTCAAGATCATGACCGACCCCTTCGTTGGCCAGCTGATCTTCATCCGTGTCTATTCGGGTCAGCTCAAGACCGGCGATTCTGTGCTCAATCCTCGCACCGGCAAGACCGAGCGTATCGGTCGCCTTCTCAAGATGCACGCCAACAAGCGTGAAGAGATTACCGAAATTCTCGCGGGCGATATCTGCGCTGCTGTCGGACTCAAGAACCTCATCACCGGCGACACGATCTGCACGGATAAGAAGCCTGTTGTCCTCGAGTCGATTGACTTCCCCAAGCCTGTTATCGAGGTTGCGGTGGAGCCGAAGACCAAGGTCGACCAGGAGAAGATGGGTGTAGCCCTCTCGAAGCTGGCGCAGGAAGATCCAACCTTCAATGTTCGCACGGACATCGACTCCGGCCAGACCATCATCGCGGGAATGGGTGAGTTGCACCTCGAGATCATCGTCGACCGCATGATGCGTGAGTACAAGGTTGAGGCGAATGTGGGCAAGCCGCAGGTCAACTACCGCGAGACCATTCGTTCGAATGCAGATGCCGAAGGCAAGTACATCCGCCAGACAGGCGGTTCAGGTAACTACGGCCACTGCAAGATTCGCATCAGCCCCAATGAGCCAGGCAAGGGCTACGAATTCTCGAATGACACCAAGGGCGGCACAATTCCCAAGGAGTACATCAAGCCTATCGATCAGGGAATCCAGGACGCCATGTTGCGCGGCATTTTGGCGGGCTACGAGATGGTCGATGTCAAGGTTTCGTTGTATGACGGAAGCTACCACGATGTCGACTCGAATGAAATGGCATTCAAAATTGCGGGATCAATGGCCTTCAAAGAGGCCGCTCGTAAGGCAAAGCCGGTTCTGCTTGAGCCTGTGATGGCAGTTGAAGTGACCGTTCCCGAGGACTACATGGGAACCATCATCGGCGATCTCAACTCTCGTCGTGGACGCATCGAAGGGATGGAGATGGTTGGTAATACGCAGGCAATTCGCGCCAGCGTTCCATTGTCCACCATGTTCGGTTATGCCACGCACATGCGCGGAGCCACTCAGGGTCGCGCCAACTATTCGATGCAGTTCAAGCAATACGAAGAGGCACCCCGCTCCGTCTCGGAAGAGATCATCGCCAAGGTGCAGGGCAAAGAGAGCAAAGACAGCAAGTAAGTAAGTAAGTTCTACGAGATTAGTTACAGACTTCTGATTGACGGAGAGCAACATGGGCAAGGAAAAGTTTGACCGGTCAAAGCCGCACGTAAACATTGGGACGATTGGTCACATCGATCATGGCAAGACGACGTTGACTGCAGCGATCACGAAGGTGTTGTCGAAGCATAAT
>JBDTDX010000337.1:0-5127 GCA_039922815.1 Granulicella sp. | reverse complement strand
GCTACTGCCGCGACACGGGGCTCTGCCTCGGCCATCACCATTGCCAGGCATATCGACGGCGACGAGCAGAATGGAAAAGATGCACTCAATCTGGCTGCCGAAGGTTTGTGGAATATGCGCCTTTATCCCCAGGCTGCCGATATCCTCACCGCATCGCTCCCCGACATACCCAATTCAAAATCCATTCTTGGCAAGATTCAAATCTTTAGCAATCTCAGGCCGTACAAGGGTGCAGATCTTCCTTTGACAGATCCCCGCAGCCCGGTGCAGCGACTTATGGTCGGCGCGATTACGGACACGCTGAGCGACGCTTTGCTCAGTGAATGCATGTCGCATCATCCGTTTGCCAGCGATTTGGATTGGAAGCGCAATCTACCCCAGACGAAGCGCATTGCAGGCATATTCAGAAATCTTTCCGGACAGACCGGATTACCGCAGGTCGTGGTCCAGGATATTGTTCTGGGTACGATGAAGATCAATACTGCTCCTTCAAAGGAGGCGGGATGGCGCATTGTCGTGGAATTCGCCGGGGTGGCTCCTCAAAATTTCTTCGTAATCAACGAAGATGGCACCTACAAAATTGTCGCGTTCAATGAGAGTTTCAGCGAAGTCGGCGTGGAATCACTCTTCCTCCTTCATCACGGCCAGGAGATGGAAGCGACCTCCCTTCTTGACTGGAAACGGGATCTTATGACAAGTGGAGAAGGTGACGATCCACTTGGAGGACCGCTTTTTGCACGCCTTTGGATAACAGGTAAGAGTAAAGGGGCACAGGCAATCGAACTCGCAGCTGCATCGCTCGTATCGAATGAATCGATACTCCGAACGCTGCGCCCACAAGTACTTTCCATTCGCAACGATGCAAAAACGGATCGTGAACGTGACAATCTTGATCTGCTTCTTACCTCGATCAGTCTGCGCGAAGAGGACGGTACCGCTGCGAAACTCACCTCACAGCAGCTTCTGGCTCGTCAGCCCGATTCCGTTACGGCTGTGACACTTGCGGGTCGCGCCTACGGACTGACCAGGGATTGGGCGTCGTGGAAGGCCCTGCTCGCCGGACGTCTTGAAAATCACCCAAATGACCGCGGTCTTCTTCTTCAGAAAGCAGAAGAGGCGGAAGCGGAGGGGGATTTTTCGCTCGCACGCCACGCGTTTCGTACTATCCTCGACGGCGGTCACGCACTACCAGATGACTACAACACATACGCATGGCTGAGTCTTTTCGAGGGCACAGTGGACGATCAAGCCCTCGCGGCAGCACAGCAGGCGAACCTGCTGACGCACAACAGCAACTACGCTTACCTGCATACACTGGCATGCGTCAGTGCCGCGCGGGGTGAGACAGCACAGGCACGCCAACTTCTCTTGGAGGCGATGACCGCCGGGTATCTGGAAGAGCCCAATAGCGCCATTTGGTATGGCTTTGGTCGCATCTACGAACAATACGGTGTTTACGACGCTGCAAGAACTGCTTATCGTCGTGTCGAAAGATCCGAAGGTTCTCATAGTCCCACGGATCCCTTCGTTCTCGCACAATCCAGGCTCAAGTCCCTTGCCACGCCACAAATACAGCGGTAGAAAAGTGTCCAGTGTGAACTCGGTTCTGTACGCACTCCCGGCGGGCTCATGGAAACACAGCTCGTGCCGTTTGGGGCGAAGACGAAGAACATGCGAAACTGATCCAGCAGCATGACCCTCGAAAATCTTCTCCACCAGACCTTCGGCTTCCCTGCCTTCCGCGCCAATCAGGAGGCCGTCTGTCGCGCTGCCACCGATGGTCGCGACGTTCTGCTGGTCATGCCGACAGGCGCCGGAAAGTCCCTCTGCTATCAACTCCCTGCCATCGCTCGCGGCGGCACGGCGCTCGTCATCAGCCCGCTCATCGCGTTGATGGACGACCAGGCAGCCAAGCTATCCGCCCTCGGCCTGCGCGTCGCCCGCATCCACTCCGGCCTCTCTCGCGACGACGCCCGGCAGGCCTGCCGCGACTATCTCGACGGCACCCTCCAGTTCCTCTTCATCGCGCCCGAACGCATGCGCGTCCCTGGCTTCCCGCAGATGCTCGCGAAAAAGAAGCCAGCCCTGATCGCCATCGACGAGGCCCACTGCATCAGCGCCTGGGGTCACGATTTCCGCCCTGACTACCGCACATTAGGCGAGCATCTGCCCAGCCTTCGCCCCGCCCCCATCATCGCCCTCACTGCGACCGCCACGCCCGCTGTGCAGAAGGATATCGTCGCCCAGCTACAGCTCAACGCGCCTTCGCTGTTCATCCACGGCTTCCGCCGCGACAACCTCCACATCGAGGTGGTCGAGATGTCGAAGCCACGGCGCAATGAATTTGTAACCAAATTACTTACAAAGCCGGAAAACCGTCCCGCCATCGTCTATGCACCCTCGCGCAAGTCCGCCGAGGAGCTAGCCGGAATGCTCGGAGGCAAGGCCGCCGCCTACCACGCCGGACTCGAATCCAGCGTCCGCGAGAAGGTCCAGGCAGGCTTTCAATTGGGCAAGGTCGAGGTCGTCGTCGCCACCATCGCCTTCGGCATGGGCATCGATAAGGCCGACGTACGCACCGTCGTCCACATCGCCCTGCCTGCATCGGTCGAGGCGTATTACCAGGAGATTGGACGTGCCGGACGCGACGGCCAACCAAGCCGCACTCTGCTCCTGCACTCCTTCGCCGACCGTAAGATGCACGACTTTTTCCTCGAACGCGACTACCCAGCCGCTACCGAACTTGCGCGCGTCGCCGCCGTGTTGACGAACGAGTTCCAGATGCCCGACCTTCTTCGCCAGCGCTTGAAGCTCGACGCCATCACCTTCGACAAGGCCGCCGAAAAACTTGCCGCCCAGGGGGCAGCAGCCTTCGACATAGAAGGAAATGTGCGCGGCACCGGCACAAATTCATGGCGCACCGGCTACGATGCCCAGCTCGCATTCCGCCGCTCCCAGATCGACCGCATGGTCGCCTTCGCCGAGTCCACCGAGTGCCGCATGACCGCCCTCATCCAACACTTCGGCGACACCGCCGACGGCCTCCGCCCCTGCGGCCACTGCGACTTTTGCGCTCCCGAGAACGCCACCGCCCAGCCCTTCCGCGAGCCCGACGCGCAGGAGACACGCCAGCTACGTGCCATCCTCGTCACACTCAAAGGCGGCGTCTCCCGCAGCACCGGCAAGCTGCACACCGAGCTTGCTCCACAGACCGACCGCAAGCTCTTCGACACCTACCTCGACGCGCTCGCCCGCGCCGGTCTCCTGCAACTCAACACCGACACCTTCACCAACTCCGAAGGCATCGTCATCACCTACAAGAAGGCGACGCTCACGCACGAAGGCAACAGCCTCGGCTCGGAGAAAAGCCTCAACGTTCTGCTCCGCGACAGCACCTCCGCGCCAGTTTCGTCCCGAAAGTCTAAACGGGTGCCAAGTGCCGTCAATAAGCCGGGCGGCGAAATCGCCGGCAGTCGCGGCAAGCGCGCGAAAGATCGCACACCAGAAGAACAGCTCGCTCATAGAGAAGCAGAAAAACACCGTATAGCCGAACGAACTGAATTGACCGATGCTTACACGCCAACACAGAAAAATTTAGATAGACAACTTCGCGAATGGCGAAAAATAGAAGCTACAAAGCATGGCCGACCTGCATTCTTCGTGCTAACTGACGCATTACTTTACAAAATCGTCGTCGCCGCACCGAATACTATTTCCGATTTGAGGAATGTGCAGGGAGTTGGTCGAGACAAGGCCGACCGCTACGGAGCCGAAATCATTAGCCTCTGCCGCGGCAACGAGCCCGCTCGGGCCTTTGCATCCTCTCCCTCAATCCTAAAATCGTCATCTCGACCGAAGCGGAGCGAAGTGGAGAGACCCCCGCATTCCGCTGTTACCACGACCAACTCTCCCAAAGTGGTTGAAATTTTCAAACGCCAGCGACCCGCCGCGCCAGAACCCGAAACCCTCACTCCCGCCCAGCAATCGCTCAACACACGCCTGCACAACTGGCGCAAAGCCGAAGCCGAAAAGCTCGGCCTTCCACAATTCTTCGTCCTCAGCTCCTCCACGTTGCGCAGCGTCGTGATCGAGCAACCGCGTACCCTCCCGCAACTTCAAAAGATCAGCGGCATCGGCGTCGAAAAGATCGACCGTTTCGGTCCTGCTATCCTCGCTCTCTGCAACGAACAATAACC
This sequence comes from Granulicella sp., assembly GCA_039922815.1. Classification (GTDB taxonomy): domain Bacteria; phylum Acidobacteriota; class Terriglobia; order Terriglobales; family Acidobacteriaceae; genus Edaphobacter. The sequence continues at coordinate 931 of JBDTDX010000337.1, read as the reverse complement.
AGCAACGCCGATAAAATCATGCCTACCCCCGACGAAGCCAGCCATCTTCCCATCCCGCTCGATGCACCCACCGACGCCACGCTCGACGAGCGTTCCAACCACTGCTTCGGATGCAGCCCCAACAACCCACAGGGTCTGCACCTTCACTTCACGATTGACGCAGAAGCCCTCACCGCCACCGCGCCCGTCTGCCTGACGCGCCTGCACGAGGGGCCACCCGGCCACATCCACGGCGGCATCATCGCCGTCCTCATGGATGAAGCCATGAGCAAGCTCAACCGCCCGCTCAACGCCGTCGCCATGACTCGCAACATGCAGATCGACTACCTGCGCCCCTCGCCGCTGGAGCAGATACTCACCCTCAGCAGCCGCCACCTGCGCCGCGAAGGCCGCAAACTCTTCCACTACGCCGAGCTGACGGATGCCGCCGGCAACGTCCTCGCGAAGGCGACCGGCCTCTTCATCGTCATCGACCCATCGGTCATCGAGCGCCACCTTAACCGTTAGCCAGCTACGTTCCAGTGCTCACAATCACGCAGGTCATAAACCTCAGGTAAAACTGCTATCCTTAAGATTCGCGCGAAGAGGCAGTCTCACTCGCCCCGCGCTCCGAAGGAGATTCCCATGACAGACCCCACCAGCAACGGCAACTACGCACCCACCTCAGCCCAGGGACTCCGCCTGAAGGTCGGTCTCGCCGAGATGCTCAAGGGCGGCGTCATTATGGACGTCATGAACGTCGAGCAGGCCCGCATCGCCGAAGAGGCCGGAGCCATCTCCGTCATGGCGCTCGAGCGCGTCCCTGCCATGATCCGCGCCGAGGGCGGCGTCGCCCGCATGGCCAACCCCAAGCTCATCAAAGAGATCATGGCCGCCGTCTCCATCCCGGTCATGGCCAAGGCCCGCATCGGCCACTTCGTCGAAGCGCAGA
>JBDTDX010000336.1:0-7584 GCA_039922815.1 Granulicella sp. | reverse complement strand
ATCTCCGCAAAGCACACCGACGCTACCAGACCCACATACCCCGAACCGACGACTGCTATCGATACCCGCTCACTCATCACGCTTCAGTGCTCATTTCTTTGTTGGATCATTTGACGGATCTATTGACGGAGATATTGACAGAGATATCAGGGAGGACCTGCGCCTCCCTCCAATCCTTCACTGGACCTTCATTCCCGTTCCTTGATTCTATGCGACCCGTACGTCTTCGGTCCCGGACTGGATTGGGAATCGGCACTGGGTACCGGCAGCGGGATTTCGTTTCCGTAGTCCGTCACCCTCGCGTACTATAAGGGCAATGGCTTCCCAAGGTTCATCAAACCCACCAGATGTGGGTGTTTCCGGCGCGCGAGCGTCGGGGTTCAGTGTCACCTCGTCAGACACCAGCCTCTCGGAAGTACTCATCACGTTGCGCAAGCGGCGATGGATAGTGATCGTATGCGTGCTCGCGGGCCTGTTTTACGGCCTTTACCGGGGCGCAACACAGACGAAGCTCTACGTCGCCACAGGTGAGATCCAGGTGAGAACCGGATCTTCGAACGAATATCGTGTCACCCAAGTCTCGCCCCTGATTGGCGGAGATGCGGCGACCAAGCTCACCACCGAAGTCGGCATCCTCAAAAGCGAGACACTGCTCCTGACCGTCGCCCGCGACCTCAACCTCGCCAACGATCCCAACTTCCTCGGCGGCAAACCCGGTGTGCCCACGCACTATTCTCTCGATGATCCCTCGATCCGTCAGGCGACTGTCAGTACGCTCCAGAATAATCTGTCGGTCAACCTCCTCGTCCGCACAGACATCATTCGCATCAGCTACAGCAGCCTCAATGCAAAGCTCTCCGCCGATATCGTCAACAAGGTCATCTCCGAATATATTCAGCGAAGCTACGAGACTCGCTTCACCTCCACCCAACGCGTCACGCAGTGGCTTTCCGGTCAGCTTGACGACCTCAAGCAGCAGGTCGAAACCTCTGAAGCCCAGATGATCGACGTGCAGAAGCGTCTCGGCATCATCGGCCTCGACCCCACCCACAGCGAAATTATCACCAGCGTCGACGACCTGTCCCGCGCCTCCGGTCAGGCCCGCGTCGCTCGCATCCTGGCGGAGTCCCGCTACCGCACCCTGAGCGGTATGGGGACGGATGCCGTAGATCCTGGCTCATACGGGGCAGCGCCCGCTCCCCTGCCCCCGGCTCCCAGCATTCCAAGCTCTTCGATCGGGGGACGAACCGGCGTAAGCACGCCATCGGGCTCTTCCTCTCCCGTACCTCAGGAAAATGCCTCGCTCAACACAGGAAGCGCCACCATCTCCAGCCAGGCACAGGGCGCGCGCGCGCAACTCAACGCACTGGAGTCCCAGTATGCCCAGGTCCAGGCGACCCTCGGACCCAACCATCCCACCGTCAAGGCGTTGAAGGCCCAGATCGACGAACTCACCAAGCAGGTCGCCCAGGAGCAGCAGCGGATGATGCAAGCTTCGAAGGAAGCCTACCTGATCGCCCAAAGCTCGGAGAAGCAGACCGCCTCCACCCTCGGCACTGAGCGGGACAACGCCTACAAGCTGCGCGACGATCTCGTCGAATACACCCTTCGGCAGCGCGAGTATGAGTCCAACAGGGTTCTCTACGATGGTCTTCGGCAGCGTCTTCGTGCCGCCGGCGTTCAGGCCGGGCTCGAATCACTGGAAATCGACGTGGTCGATCAGGCGCTTCCTCCCGCCAACCCGACCCTGCAGTCCAAATCCACCATCCTCATCATCGCCCTTGCTTTTGGCCTGATGGCCGGCATCGCGCTTGCCTTCCTGCTCGAAAGCCTCGACACCGGCCTGCGCAGCATCGCCGAGATCGAAGCCATTACCGAACTGCCTTCGCTCGCCATCATCCCGCGCGCCCGCAAGTCCGCCGCCGAAGCTGGCGGCAACCTCAGCACAGCCGCGCGGAATATCAGCGTCCTCACCCAGCCCAAATCCCAGTTCGCCGAAGCCATCCGGTCCCTGAGAACCTCGTTGCTGCTTTCGACGACCGGCCATCCTCCGAAGTTCATCCTGTTCACCAGCGCCACGCCCTCCGAAGGCAAGACGACGACCGCATCGAATCTCGCCTGCATCCTCGCCCAGCCAGACACAAGCGTTCTGCTGATCGACGCCGACCTGCGGCGCCCCAACATTCATCATCGCTTCGGCCTTAACGGCAAGGTCGGCGTCACCACCCTGCTCACCGGTAGCACCACACTCGAGAACACCGTCCAGCGCGTTCCAGAGGTTCCTAATCTGCACATCCTGCCCAGCGGCCCGGTCCCGCCCTTCCCCACAGAGATGCTCACCTCGCAGGCCATGGACGATCTGCTCGAGCAGTGCGGCAAGCTCTACACCCACATCGTCATCGATACGCCCCCCATCCTCTCCGTCACCGATGGCGTTTTGCTCGCCCGCAAGGCCGACGCCGTCGCCCTCGTCATCCGCCACGGCAAATCCAGCAAGCATGTTGTTCGCCGCGCACGCGACCTGCTGATGCGCGCCGGTGCTCCGATCGCCGGCATCGTCCTCAACGCGGTTGATCTGAACGCGCCGGAGTACTACGGCTACTACGGATACTCGGGCTATTCCTACTCCAGCATCGACGCCGATAGCTGGGAGTCCAAAGCGGCCTCATCAGGCGACACCAAGAGCGGAAGGAGCTGACCATGACCCGGATCATGACCCGACCCACGACACCCAGACGAAATACCCCGGCCCGCGCACTTCGCTACGCCGTACTTGCACTCCTTTTCTGCGGTGTCTCCGCCTTCGCCCAATTCAGCGGCCCCTCGCTCGGAGCCGACACCCCGGTCAACCCCTCGCTCACTCCGACCACCGACCCCGCTATCCTTTACCCAGCCGATCGACCCCTGCTGATTGGTGTCGGCGATGCACTTCTTGTTCACGTCTTCGGCGTCGCCGATGCCCCAGTGACAGAGCGCGTCAGCGCCGACGGCACCATCCAGGTTGCGCTCATCGAGCCCGTGCCCGTCCTCGGCCTTACCCTCTATCAGGCCTCCCAGGTGATCGCCAACCGGCTCAAAAACGCCGGCATGTATCGCGATCCCCGCGTTACCGTCCAGCTCGGCCCTGATTCTCCTGGCCAGACCGCCACCGTCACCGGCGAAATGCACGGCATCATCCCCGTCATCGGCAAGCGCACCCTCTACAGCGTCCTTTCAGCAGCTGGCCAGTACGCGGCAACCAGCAGCCACACTGTCATCATCAACCGCCCCGGCGTCGCCCAGCCCATCGTCGTCAATATGGGTACCGATCCTACGAAGAGCGCCCTCGGCGATGTACCGATCTTCCCCGGCGATACTATCGTTGTCCCCCGCGTTGGTCTCGTCTATATGTTGGGAGCATTCAAGTCGCAGTCGGCCATCCCTCTCCAGCAGAACTCGCCGCTCACCCTCCTGCAGGCTACAGCGCTCGGCGGGGGCCTTGCCTTCGAGGCGAAATATAAAGACCTTCGCTTGATCCGCACCGTAGGCTTCGAGCGCAAGGTCATCCGGCTCGACGTGATGGCCGTCATGAGAGGCAAAGTCGCGGACCCTGTCCTCCAGGCAGACGACATCGTCTATGTGCCGACCAGTACCCTCAAGGCCGCTCTCGGCAACGGTGGCTTCGGAGCCGCGACCAGCCTTGCGCAGCTTGCTTTGACCGCCTTCCAGTACGCCGCTCGCTAGTCTTCCCTTGCGCCAGGGGAACAGAAACCTGCCTCCCCTGGCCAAGACGAAGGACTTCAACGATTGCAATTTACGGTGCAGGAGCATACGCAGCGCATGGCCTCAACGAAATCACCGGATAGCTCCCACCGTCCGGTGCGGCTTGCCTATCTCGTCAGCCATCCCATCCAGTACCAGGCACCCCTGCTGCGCCGTATCGCCCAGGAACCCGATATCGATCTCACCGTCCTGTTCGGCTCCGACTTCTCCGTCCGCGATTACAGGGACGAAGGCTTCGGCGTAGGCATCAAGTGGGATGTTCCCTTGCTCGACGGCTACAAGCACGAGTTCCTTCCTAACCTCCGCGATACCTCCGGCGTCAGCGTCACCAGCCCCATCAGCCACGGCATCTTCACCCGGCTCAAGGGCCGCCACGGCGAGCCTCCCTTTGACGCCCTATGGGTCCACGGCTACGCCACCGTCAACGCCATGCAGGGCATTCTCGCGGCCAACGCACTCGGCATCCCTGTACTGCTCCGTGCCGAATCCTGGCTGCGCGACCGCCCCCGCACCGGCCTCAAGCTCGCCCTCAAGTCGCTCTTCTTCGACATTCTCAAGCGCCTCACCGACGCCACCCTCCCCATCGGCACCTACAACACCGCCTACTGGGATCACTACTTCGGCGAGGATGTTCCCCGCTTCCTCATGCCCTACGCCGTCGACAACGCCTACTTCCAGCAGCGCAGCCTAGCCGCCCAATCCGGACGCGTCGCCCTGCTCGCCGAACTCGACCTCGACCCTACCCGCCCGGTCATTCTCTTCGCCTCCAAGCTCCAGCACCGCAAGCACTGCGACGACCTCCTCGAAGCCTATCTGAAGCTCTCGCCCGACGGCTCCGAGCCGCTCCCCTACCTCCTCATCGTCGGCGACGGCGAGGCCCGCCCCGCGCTCGAAGCCCGCGCCGCCGGCATCAAGAGCGTCCGCTTCTGCGGCTTTCGCAACCAGTCGGAGCTGCCCCGTTTCTTCGATCTCGCCAGCGTCTTCGTCCTCCCCTCTCGTCACGAACCCTGGGGCCTCATCGTCAACGAGGTGATGAACGCCGCCCGCGCCGTCATCATCACCGACGACGTCGGCTGCCAGCCCGACCTCATCACCGACGGGATTGAAGGCGCCGTCTACCCCGTCCGCGATATCCCCGCACTCACGGCCGCCCTCGAACGCGTTCTCGCCTCTCCGGAAACCGCCGCCGCCATGGGTCAGCGCGCCCTCGAGCGCATCCAAACCTGGTCCTTTGAAGAGGACGTACGCGGCCTGCGCCAGGCCCTCGCCGCCGTCACCGGAAAGCTCACGGCCTAGCCGCTCATGCGCATCCTCCACCTCGTCGCCACCATCGACCCCCGTGCCGGCGGCGTCTCCGAGGCCATCCGCACCCTGCTCACCTACGGCCCCGCCGACTGCCAGCAGGAGGTAGCCACCCTTGACGACCCCGCCGCTCCCTTCCTCGCCGAACTCCCCGTCCCCGTCCACGCCTTCGGCCCCGCCACCTCCACCTACGCCTACAGCGCAAAGCTCCTCCCCTGGCTCGTCGCCAATCGCGACCGCTTCGACGCCGTCTATGTCCATGGCCTTTGGGGATACATCACCCGCGCCGCCCGCCGCGCCCTCGCCGGACACACCCCCTACGCCGTCTTTCCCCACGGCATGCTCGACCCCTACTTCAAGCGCGCCTTCCCCCTCAAGCATGTGAAGAAATGGCTCTACTGGCTGCCAGTCGAATACTGGGTCCTGCGCGACGCCTCCAAAGTCATCTTCACCTGCCAGGCTGAAGCCGAACTTGCCAAACAAAGTTTCTGGCTGCACTGCTGGAACCCCGCCGTAGTCGCTTTCGGAGCCACGGCGCCCGAAGGCGACCTGACCGCCCAACGGGAAGCTTTCCTCACCCAGTTCCCTCAACTCCAAGGCCGCCGCTTCCTGCTCTACCTCGGCCGCATCCATCCGAAAAAAAGCTGCGACCTCCTGATCGAAGCCTTCCTCAAAACCGCCGCTACCGATCCCGGCCTCGACCTGGTCATGGCCGGACCCGACCCCGACCACTGGCAGACCACCCTCATGCAATCCGTCACCGCCGCCGGTCTCGCCCCCCGCGTCCACTGGACAGGCATGCTGCAGGGCGACCTCAAGTGGGGAGCCTTCCTCGCCTGCGAGGCTTTCATCCTGCCCTCGCACCAAGAAAACTTCGGCCTCGCCGTCGCGGAAGCCATGGCCTGCGGCCGCCCCGTCCTGCTCTCCGACAAGGTCAACATCGCCCCCGACATCGCCGCAGACCACGCCGGCCTCATGGAGCCCGACACTCCCGCCGGAACCCTCCACCTTCTCGAACGCTGGATCGCCCTTCCCCCCGTTGAGCGCGAAGTCATGAGCGCCCAGGCTCGCATCACCTTCGACCAGCGCTACGACATGCGCCGCAACGCCCCCGCCATCCTCCGCCTCTTCGAGAAATCCTGACCAAACCCACCCGTCTTAGCAGCCCTCTTCCTCCCCTTTTGGCATTCCGCAGCGGAGCAAAGGAAATCTGCGTGGGCTCTTGCTTCTTTTTGTTTGTCATTCCCGAAGGGAATCTGCGTTTGCCCTTGCCGTTGCTTGTTCTCCTGAACCCACCCAAGAATCATGTCAAGCCCCCTCCACCCCTAACCCAAGCCCCATCAACAACATACCCATTGAGCATGAGTTACCCTCAACCTGCTATGCTCTTAATAGCACTCAAAAAAAAGCCTCGGCCAACCGCCGGGGCTTTCCCGTTTAGAATCAAAACTTTACCCATAACCCCAACGAATGCATGATCTTAGCCCCACCAAATCGCTAACTCCCTGTATCCAGGACACTTGCGCTTCGCAAAAAAACAAAAAGGAGATACCCCTAGGAGAACAGCCATGCCCCATCCATCGACGGGTGGGATCGTAGACGTGAGGAAGCGGCAAAGAACCCGCCCCTTGGATAAAATCCGCAAGCTAATATCAACACATGGCGAAACCAGCCCACTACAACGCCGCCGACCACATAGCCCCGAATACCGCCACCGACCCCTACCTGCGCCCCGCCTTCTCCACCGGCAACCGCGCCCGCCGCGTCGCCTGGAACCTTTGCTGGTCGCTCCTCTACCGCCCCACGCCCCGTCCGTTCCACGCCTGGCGAGCCTTCCTTCTCCGCAGCTTCGGAGCCACACTCGGCCCGAACTGCCACTTTTATCCGAAGTCCAAAGTCTGGGCACCCTGGAACCTCATCTGCGCCGATCAGGTCACCGCCGGCAACGGTGCCGAGATCTACAACCCCGCCCCCATCCACCTCGGCTCCCACGCCATCCTCTCGCAGGACGCCTACCTCTGCGGCGCCACCCACGACTACGACGACCCCGCCTTCCCGCTCCTCGCCTACACGATGGAGATCGGCTCCCACGCCTGGATCTGCGCCCGCGCCTCGGTCGCCCCCGGCGTTCAGGTCGCCGAAGGAGCCGTCCTCGGCCTCGGCTCCGTAGCCACCCGCAACCTCGACCCGTGGACCATCAACGCCGGCGTCCCCGCAGTAAAGATCAAAGATCGCCGCCACTAAGCAGGTTTGACGAGTCGTAGTCTGAGCAAAAGAAAATCGCCACCAGATCTGGTGGCGATTCCTCAAGCTCAACAAAACTCTATCCCCGCAGCTTCGCCAGCAGATCCGTAGGATGAACCGGCTTCGCCAGAATCTCGAATTCGTGGCCTTTATCCCGCGCTCTCTCCAACAGGTCTGCCGTAGCGGCCTGCCCGGAGAACAACAGAATCTTGCACTTCGGCAGCCGCTCGCGGACGGCAATCGCCGCTTCAATCCCCGTCATTCCGGTCATAATCA
>JBDTDX010000335.1:0-14832 GCA_039922815.1 Granulicella sp. | reverse complement strand
GACGTTCATCAGATCAGACCTTTTGATCCTGAGTTTGCCACCGCATTGAAAGCCTTTCGTGACACAGAGCCAGAGCATCGCAACAGCTATCGAGAGCTGGCGAAATAGTCGTGCGTTTTCTAAACAGTGGGATGGTGCAGGCAATCCATCTTGATTTGATTAAGTGGTACGGCGGGAGCTATGGTCTGCGCGATGCGGGGCTGTTGGAATCTGCACTCGCCCGACCGCTTCACCTGCTGCAGTATCAACCTGATGCAGACATCGGCCAACTTGCGGCTGTGCTTGCGTGGGGTCTGATCAAGAACCATGCGTTTCTCGACGGCAACAAGCGTATTGGACTCGCGGCACTCGTTACCTTTCTAAAGATTAATGGGTATAGGTTGACGTGCTCCGAAGTGGAGGAGACGGCGATGGTGCTGCGGGCAGCTGCTAGCGAGATCAGCGAAGAGGATTGGTCGGCCTGGGTGGTGCGGAGCGTGGGGCCAATTTAGGTTGCAACTCAGGTTCCCTCGGGGCGAGGCAGTTTGCCTGCGGCGAGGTCGCAGGCGCGCCAGAGGTACCAGCTTGCTACGGTGCGCCAAGGTTTCCAGCGCTCGGCGCGCTTGTTCATTACGTCGGCCTTGGGAAGGTCGGCGGGGGTGACCTTGTCGGTTGCTTTGAGCTTGCCGAAGGTGAGGGCAAAACCTTTGCGGACGCCGTAGTCGTCGACGGGCAGAATGTCCGGGCGGCCGAGACGGAAGATCAATAGCATCTCGACGGTCCATTTGCCGATGCCGCGTACCTGCGAGAGGTGCTCGATGATGCCTTCGTCGGACATGCGGCGAATGCGAGCGAGTGTGGGCACGGTGCCGTCGATAGTTTTGGCGGCGAGATCGCGGATGGCCAGGGCTTTGTTATGCGAGAGGCCGGCAGCGCGGAGTTGCTCATTGGGGCAGTCGAGCAGGTGCTGAGGATCGGGATGATTGCCGAGGCCGCAGATGGAGCCAAAGCTTTCAAGGAGGCGTCTGTGGATGGTGGCCGCCGCTTTGCCGTGAAGCTGCTGGTAGACGATGCTTTCGACGAGCGCTTGAAACGGAGACTGTGCGCTGGCGATGCGGAGAGTAAAGGGACCGGCGCGTTCGATGAGCTTGCCGAGCTTCGGATCTGCTGCGGCGAGTTGCTGACAGGCGAGAGCAATGTCATACCGGGGAGGGAGCGGGCTTTGCAGAGGCCTGGACATGGTGGTTACTACGGTAGCAGTTGCCTTTCGCTAAGGGCTTAAGTATCAACAATATAAGACTGAATAAGTCCGCTATTTTTTACACGAATATCGCACAAAACTTCTGAAAGTTGCCATGGATTTGGGAAGCTCTTTACTGGCGGGATGCTATGCAGGGATTGTGATGAAAGTGTATTGACCCACGATATGTTGTGTCTTTTGGAGGAATATGGCCCGATAATCGCATGGCTTTCTTGAAAATTAAGGAAGGCGATGCGATCTGCGCTTGGAAAGTTTTTACGACTGCTATACTCTGGGTCTCTTAGAGATCAATGGTTTCAGGGCAGCAATTTCGCGATTGCCCATCATATCCGACGCAAGTTGAAGGTCGGAATCCCACTTTCTGCACCATAACCATCGAAGCACCTTCTCAACCTTTATTTATCGGTACCGCAGAGGAAGCAGGAACGCACTCATGGCGCAAGTTTTTGACCGCAGTTCGAACGCGCTGGCTCGCTTGAGCCTTGTATTGACGGGATTGATCGTCATCGCGCTCGGCGTAACCCTGAACTCATTGCAGCGCTCCCCCTGGGTAACGCGGCAGGGTCAACGGCCGGATCAGCCAATCCCTTTCAGCCACAAGCATCATGTGGAGGGCCTTGGTCTGCAGTGTCAGTACTGCCATACATCAGTCGAGCAATCGAGCTATGCAGGTATTCCGCCGACCAAGACGTGTATGAACTGCCATGCGCAGATCTGGACGAATGCCGAGTTGCTCGAGCCGGTGCGACAGAGCTGGGCGACGGGCGCTTCCATCCAGTGGATCAAGGTGCATGACCTGCCGGATTATGTGTACTTCAATCACGAAATTCATGTGAACAAGGGCATTGGCTGCGCGAGTTGTCATGGACGCGTGGATGAGATGCCGTTGATGTATCAGCAGAACTCGTTGCAGATGGAATGGTGTCTGAACTGCCATCGCAACCCGGCAACGAATCTTCGGCCGACGAGCGAGATCTACAACATGGCCTGGGCAGGCGCGTCGAGTGATCGGCCAGTATGGTGCGCGCAGACCGGAAAGTCCGGACCGACCGCGCAAGCTGTGAACTGCACGACAAGCGATCCTGAAAATAAAGACCCTGAAGTGGCGATGCTACAGGTTGCTCCCGGCAGCAGCCGCGGAGAGCCGAAGCCAGCTGGGGGATCTGGAACAAATATGCAACCAGTTCCGAACGCGGGCGAGGGCCAGACGGTGAGCGACGGATCGCCCGCAGGCCTGCTGATGCCTGCGAGCTATCAGAAGTTCACGAGCCAGATGGATCTTGGCAAGTATCTGACCACGCAGTACCACATTCGCAGTGCGAACGAGCTTTCCAGCTGCGAGGTGTGCCACCGATGAAGACGACACCAGAGCAAGCGGTACAGATGGGAACGAACAAAGCTATGGCGCACGATACGACAGCGCACGAAACAGTTAGGCAGGAGACTGCGGCAAGCCCGGTGATCGTGACCCAGATTGCAAAGGCCAAGATGACGCTTGCACAGGTACAGGGCAAGCTCGAGGGTCAGACGGGTCGCCGTTTCTGGAAGAATCTCGACGAGCTTTCGGATGATCCGGAGTTTCATGAGTTGATGGCGGAGGAGTTCCCTCGTCAGTCGACGGAATGGGTCGATCCGATCAGCCGCCGTGGTTTTATGAAGGTCATGGGCGCGTCGCTGGCGCTGGCTGGTATGGCCGGTTGCACCAAGCAGCCTGACGAAACCATCTATCCCTACATCAAGCAGCCTGAGGATCTGGTTCTGGGCAAGCCGATGTACTTTGCAACGGCCTACCCCTTCCCGACCGGCGCGCTCCCCGTCTTGGTGAAGTCCGATTCGTTCCGCCCTATCAAGGTAGAGGGAAACCCTGACCATCCGATGGCAAAGGGAAAATCGGATGCGTTTACGCAGGGTACGCTGCTTGATCTGTATGACCCGGACCGCTCGCATCACGTGTTATACCGCGGCCAAAGCGATAGCTGGGGCCGATTTCAGCAGGCGTTCGCGACGGCAGCCGCCAATACGACCGGCGGCTCGGGAATTTATTTCTTAAGTGAGACAATCACCTCGCCGACACTTGCTGCACAGTGGGCGCAGGTGCAGGTGAAGTATCCGCAGGCGAAGCTGACGCAGTGGGAGCCGGTCAATCAGGATTCCTCGCGCGCAGCCTCAAAGGCAGCGTTCGGCGCCTATACCGACGCCCAGTACAAGCTTGAAGATGCCGACATCATTGTCTCGCTCGATGCCGACTTTCTAGGCGGTATTGGCCATCCAGGATTTCTGCCGTTGTCTGCAGCCTATGCGGAGCGCCATCGCTACGAAGAAGGCAAGACGCCTAATCGCATGTATGTCGTCGAGACGATGCCGACGGTAACAGGGTTCAAGGCAGAGCATAGACTGGCGCTGAAGCCGAGTGAGATCGTGACCTTCGCGGACGCGCTGGCTGGCGGGTCTGGGCCGGCGTTGACTGATCCAGTGCAGCAGAAGTTCCTGACCGGCCTGCTCGACGATCTGAAGAAGAGTTCGGGCCGGTGCGTAGTCATTCCGGGCGAACAGGCTCCGGCGTCGGTCCATGCGGTGGCGTATGCGTTGAATGCGGCGTTTGGAGCAATCGGAAAGACCGTGGTGTACACCGAGACGGTGAATCCGCTGCCCTCGGAGCAGGTTGTCGATCTGAAGGCTCTGGTTGCCGACATGAACGCGGGCAAGGTGCAGTGGCTGGTCATGCTGGGCGTGAATCCGATCTACTCCGCACCGGCTGATCTGAGTTTTCCGGCGGCGTTTGCCAAGGTTCCGGTGACCGCTCATCTTGGCTCCCATGTGGACGAGACCGGCGTGGAGTCGGTCTGGCATATCAACAAGGTGCATTACCTCGAGAGCTGGTCGGATGCGCGTGCGTACGACGGAACGATCTCGATCGTCCAACCAATGATCGATCCGCTTTATGGTGGCAAGAGTGCGCATGATGTTCTCCAGTCGCTGCTCGATAATCCACAGTCGAGCGCTTATGACGTGGTTCAGGCAAACGCCAAAACGTATGTGAAGGGCGACTTCGCGACGGCATGGCGTAAAACGCTGCACGACGGCTGGGTAGACGGGACGGCGTTTACGCCGAAGACAGGGTCGCCTGCAAAGAGCACGGCTCCGGCCGTGGCGCAGGTTGCGGCTGACAAGGATGCTGTCGAAATTGCGTTCCGCGCCGATCCATCTCTTTATGACGGGCGATTTGCCAACGTGGGCTGGCTCCAGGAGCTTCCGAAGCAGGTGACGAGTCTGAGCTGGGACAATGCGGCGCTGATGAGCATGGCGACGCTTGGCAAGCTGGATATCGAAGAAAACCAGCCGATCGAGATCGAGCTGAACGGCCGCAAGGTAATAGCGCCAGTGTTGATGACCCCGGGTCATCCGGATGGCGCGATTACGGTTCATCTCGGATTTGGCCGCGGTGCCGAATCGGGGCGAGTAGGAGCAGGGGTAGGCTTCAACGCCTATCTATTGCGCACTGCCGATCAGCCTTCTTTCTCTGCCGGCGCGAAGCTAAAGAAGATGCCGGGAACGTATGACCTTTGCGTGACCAAGGTTCACTCTATCGAGCATCGCGGTAGTTTTGCCCAACATGACCTTGCCAACAAGCTCTCCGACAAGGAGGGAGCGTACTCCCTGCCGGGGCACGAGGCGATGGAGCGAGCAATTATTCGGTACGCAACGCTCGATGAGGTCAAGAAGAATCCTGGGTTTGCGCATGAAGGTGGGCCGCACTCGCAGGTGAACAAGGTAGGCTACGCTCCCCAGGGCGAAGAGCCGAAGAAGGAAGATAGCTTCTTCGCGGACGCGTGGAATTACAAGAGGAAGGACGTGTCCTCGGGCGTGATGCAGAACGCCTGGGGCATGTCGATCGACCTTAACAGCTGCACTGGCTGCAACGCCTGCATTGTGAGCTGCTACGCGGAGAACAATATTCCCGTAGTTGGTCGCGAACAGGTGAAGGTTGGCCGCAATATGCAGTGGCTTCGGATCGACACCTACTTTGAAGGCGATCTTAACACGCCGCGCGCGCACTTCCAGCCGATGGCCTGCCAGCACTGCGAGAATGCAGGCTGCGAGCAGGTTTGCCCGGTTGGTGCTACGGTGCACACGCCGGAAGGCCTGAATACGATGGTCTATAACCGGTGTGTGGGGACACGGTACTGCTCGAACAATTGCCCGTACAAAGTGCGTCGGTTCAACTTCCTGCTTTATTCGGATTACGACACCGAGAGTCTCAAGTTCATGCGTAATCCCGACGTCACGGTTCGTTCGCGTGGCGTGATGGAAAAGTGCAGCTATTGCGTACAGCGCATCGAGGCGGCGAAGATCACCGCAGACAAGGAAAACCGCGCAGTACGCGATGGCGAAATCGTGACGGCCTGCCAGCAGGCTTGCCCGACCGATGCGATCATCTTTGGCAATATTAATGATCCGGCGAGCCGCGTCGGAAAACGTAAAGCAGAAGAACGTAACTACGGAGTGCTGGCCGACCTGAACTACCGTCCGCGCACTACATACACGGCTGGCGTGATCAACCCGAATCCGGAGCTTGCATAACATGGCGACCAAAGGCCCCCTCTACGACCCGCATGACTCGGTCGTTGACCCGATGATCGATCCGCGTACCGGCGAGTACGCGGTGATCGCGCCGGGCCATAACTTCAAATCGGTTACGCAGAAGATCGCGGATATCGTGCTGACCTCGAATACCCCGCTGGGCTGGTTCTTCGGCCTGATTGTCGGTGCCGGTGTCGCGATGGGCATCGTGGTTGGTTGCACCTGGCTCTTCCTTAAGGGCGTCGGTATCTGGGGTGTGACCATCCCAGGAGCCTGGGGCTTCGCGATCATCAACTTCGTATGGTGGATCGGTATCGGTCATGCGGGTACGTTGATTTCAGCGATCTTGCTGCTGTTCAAGCAGACGTGGCGGAACTCAATCAACCGGTTCGCGGAAGCGATGACGATCTTCGCGGTATGCTGCGCGGGTATTTTCCCTCTCATTCACGTAGGCCGTCCGTGGCTGGCATACTGGCTCTTCCCCTATCCGAACACCATGAACGTGTGGCCGCAGTTCCGCAGCCCACTAGCCTGGGACGTGTTTGCCGTATCCACGTACGCGACGATTTCGGTGGTGTTCTGGTACATCGGCATGATTCCGGACTTTGGAACGCTCCGCGATCGCGCGACGCTGCCGTTTGCAAAATATATGTACGGCATGCTGTCACTCGGCTGGCGCGGCTCGACTCGCCACTGGATTCGTTATGAGACGGCTTCGCTGTTGCTCGCGGGGCTGGCGACTCCCCTGGTGCTGTCGGTTCACACGGTCATCAGCTTCGACTTCGCCGTGGCGGCTTTGGCAGGTTGGCACACAACGATCTTCCCGCCCTATTTCGTTGCTGGCGCTATCTACTCAGGCTTTGCCATGGTCATCACGCTGGCAATTCCAATTCGTAAGTTCTACCACCTTGAGGATCTGATCACGCTGCGCCATCTGGACAATATGGCGAAAGTCATGCTCGGGACCGGCGGTATCGTGGCGTATGGCTACAGCATGGAAATCTTCATGTCGTGGTACTCGGCCAGCCACTGGGAGTTCTTCATGATGTGGAACCGCATGTTTGGGCCGATGGGCTGGGCATATTGGATTCTCATCCTGACGAATATCGCAATCCCGCTGACTACGTTGTGGTCGCGCAAGCTTCGCGTCAACGTTGTCTACCTGTTTATTCTGTCGTTCATTATCAATACCGGTATGTGGTTCGAACGCTTCGTAATCGTCGTGACGAGTCTCTATCGGGACTATCTGCCTTCGAGCTGGGGAACCTACCGGGCTACGAAGTGGGACTACATGATTTATGTCGGAACAATGGGAATGTTCACCTTCCTCTTCTTCCTCTTTGTCCGCTTCCTTCCTATGATCCCGATGTCTGAAATCCGGATGATGCTGCCGCAGACGAAGATCAAGCCAGGCGGTCCGGATGCTGAAACTGTAATTGAGGAGACTGTCTGATGCCGCCTCGCGAAGGAATCTACGGTCTGATTGCCGAGTTCGACACTCCCAGCGAGCTGGTGTATGCCACGCAGCAGGCCCGTCAAGCAGGCTATCGGCGTATGGAGTGCTATACGCCTTACCCCGTGGAAGAGGCCGCTGAGGCCCTACACTTCCACAAAAACAGGGTCCCTCTGATTACTCTCCTTGGTGGAGTCATGGGACTTATTACGGCGTTCCTGATGCAAATGTGGATCAACGTCTGGGGTTACCCGCTGAATATTGCGGGGCGTCCACTGTTCTCCTGGCCAGCTTTCATTATTCCTGCCTACGAATGGACGATCCTATTTTCTGGCCTCGCTGCGGGTTTTGGCATGCTGGCTCTGAACGGGTTGCCACAGCTCTATCACCCGGTCTTCAATGCGCCGAACTTTCGCAATGGCGCGACGACCGATAAGTTTTTCCTATGCCTCGAGGCGACGGACCCCAAATTTTCCTTGACCGAGTCGCGGGCATTTCTCGAGCAATTCCCCGCGGTGTCCGTGGTGGAGGTGGATCATTAATACGCTTCGAACAGACACGTCTGACCGGAGGATTCTTGCCCGTGCATTTGGTGCCGCGGCTGTCCTCCTTTTTATCGCAGGTTGCCGCCAGGACATGCATGACCAGCCGAAGTTCATCCCGCAGCGCGGTACCTCCTTCTTCGCCGATGGGCGATCGGTACGCCCGCAGGTTGAGAATACGGTGGCTCGCGGCCAGTTGCATGCGGACAGCTACTTTACCACCGGCTTTGTAGATGGCAAAGAAGGCAATGTCATGCCCTTTCCGGTCACCATGGTTGTAATGGAGCGCGGACAGGAGCGCTACAACATCTACTGCACACCATGCCATTCGCGTGTCGGCAACGGTAAAGGCATGATTGTGCAGCGTGGATACTCTGAGGCGGGCAATTTCCATATACCCCACACGGAGTACACCACGTTGGGACACCTCTTCAACGTGATCAGCAACGGTTATGGGGCGATGCCCGATTACGCAGCGCAGGTAACGCCGGCCGATCGTTGGGCTATCGTTGCATACATCCGCGCGCTGCAACTCAGTCAGCATGCGACGCAGGCCGACGTTCCCGCAGGGGAGCATGTGGAATCGCTCGCGACGATTGCCGAACATGAAGGCCTCCCCGCTAGTTTTGCTGATGAGTGGACAGTTCCTCCGACTACGGCAAACGGAACCCCCGACGATCTGCCGTTTGTTTTACCCGCCGCGGTCTCCGCACCGTCGGCAACTTCGGCACCAGTGCAAGCGGGTAAGGGACCGAATCCTTCTGCAACCACGGCAACTGAAGCACCCAGGCAGTAATACCGGAAGCTTCCGGATAAAGGTTTGAACGCATGTCATCTGGACACGAACAATACGGGGAAGCTGGCTCCCACCACTACGGGCCGCGAGTGCTGCCGGCAACGCTGGGCTCTCCGGAGCTGATCTCGGCTTGGCGCACCCGGGCACTTGCTGTCTGTGGCGTCTTCACGCTGATCTCACTCCTTTTCCTATTCACGGCGAACGGCGCAAACCACCTCCTTCGCGCCTATCTCATGGCTTTCATGACCTGTTTCGGCTTTGCCGGCGGCGGTCTGGTCATGTTGATGCTGCAGTATGTCTCAGGGGGCAAGTGGGGCTTGCTGCTTCGTCGTCCGCTCGAAGCGATGACACGCACCTTGCCGCTGGTTGCCCTCATGTTCATCCCGATCGGGCTGTTGATGAAGCACCTATATCTGTGGGCGCGATACTCTACGGATGCCAGTACCTGGCAGGCGTATCACGATCACCTGATTACGCAGGAAGAGGCACTTGTCATCCATGCCAAGAGGGCGATGTTGAGCCCGGCCAGCGTGTGGGTACAGACGATCATTATCTTTGGGATTTTGCTGATCTTCATGTACTTCCTCAACAAGTGGTCGCTCCAGAGGGACGCAGATCCGGCGGCCGGAACGCAGGGCAGCTATGATCGGTGGCGCATCAAGTTTGAAAACCTCTGCGGGATTGGCATCTTTATCTACGTAGTGTTGTTGACAGCCGGTGCGATCGACTGGATCAAGTCGTTGGATGTGACCTGGTACTCATCGATCTGGGGGCTGCAATTCCTCGTGGGCCAGGGCTACGCAGTATTGGCGCTCGGCATCCTTACGGTCGTTCTGCTTTCGCGCACTGAACCGATGAAGACGCTTTTGCGCACGACCGAACAGCACGACCTCGGCAAATTCCTTTTTGCGTTCGTCATGTTGAATATCTATCTGACCTTTGCGGAGTTTCTCATTATCTGGTCGGGAAATGTACCTGACGAAATTCCGTGGTATCTGAACCGGATCCACGGCGGTTGGTGGACGATTTGCGCCCTGGACTTCATCTGCCATTGGGTGATCCCGTTCTGCTTGCTCCTCTCACGCGAGTTGAAGCGGGATAAGCGGCGGATGGTCTGGCTCTGCAGTTTCATGATCTTCGCACGTTTGGTCGATATGTTCTGGCTCATCGAACCGAACTTCCGGGATGCAGCTGGAAACCTCCACATCGCTGGCAATATCAGTATCCTTGCCTATATCACTGTTCCGCTGGCCGTTCTTTCGCTCTGGGCCGCGTACTATCTGACGCAACTGAATGCGCGCCCGTTGGTCAACGTGAATGATCCGCACCTCGAAGAGATTTTGGAGCCCGAACATGCCCACTAACGATCACACTCCCGATAACCAACTGTACGGGGCGGAGTCTGATAAGCTCCACGGTCGCAGCGCCGAGCAGCCCGGCTACGAGACGACCGATGTCAATGTGAATGGCGTTGTCGTATTTCTCGCCGGCCTCAGCGGATTTGTGCTCATCTTCTTCGTCTTCTGCTTTGGTATGGGCCGGGCGATCAATAACGCCCTCGAAAAAAACGATGGACCAGTTAACAAGTGGAACGAGCTCTCTTCTTTCGCTGGGGCAGCGACAACGGGAGGGAAGCGACAGGATCTGGCTTCCGACCCGGAGATCCGGCAAAAGGCTTTGGAGCAGCTCACGACGTCGTTTCCTGCTCCGCGGGTAGACACAGACGATGGCGAACAGGCTATTGCCGATATGCATGCGCGCGAAGACCTGTTGCTCGACCACTACAGCTCTTCTGCCAAGCAGCCCGGAACGATTCGTATTCCGGTGGACGAGGCGATGCGGCTAATCGTACAACGAGGGTTGCCGGTTGCGCCGCAGCCTGTGATGGCGGCACAACTCGCGGACGATGCACAGCCAGCGATTGAGGCTCCCCTGACGACAGGGTTCGCACGGACAGGATACGAACTGGATGTGATGGAAGCGCGGGCCCAAAGGGTCAACTATGGTAAGGCAGCAGAATCCGCACACGCGGAGCCTAAGGCTAACAAGTAATCAGCTTCAAGAGTAAAGAGGAAAGATCATGACCGAAAGGCGCACAATGCGAAAAAGCTGGGCAATCATCACCCTATGTTTCGCCATGATTGGTGCAGCACGGGCACAGGTCTCTGGATATGGGGATAAACAGTCCGGAGAAAACACGGGCGATCAGCTTCCCCAGGTCCTTCAAAAGATTGGGATCTCTCAACATTTGAATCAGAGCCTTCCCTTGGACGCGACTTTTCTCGACGAAACGGGAAAGACTGTAAAGCTAGGTGATTACTTTGGCAAGCGTCCCGCAATCTTGTCGCTGGTGTATTACAACTGCCCCATGCTTTGTTCGGAGGAGTTGGATGGATTGGCCAGTGCACTCGAAATGGTGCGCCTGGTTCCCGGTAAGGATTTCGATATTGTCATCATCAGTATTGATGCGACCGAGACACCTGCAATTGCCGCGAAGAAGAAGCAGTTTTACCTGAAACGTTATGGGCATCCAGAAACCGCCGCAGGCTGGCACTTTTTGACAGGGCAACAGTCGTCAATCGATCCTGTGGTGAAGGCCGTTGGGTTCGGGTACGTCCGCGTTCCCGGGCCAGACGGCAAGCTGACACAGTTCGCGCACGCAAGCTCAATCGAGCTGGTTACGACGGACGGAAAACTGGCGCAATACTACTTGGGAGTGGAATATTCACCGAAGGATATCTTACTGGGACTTATTGAAGCCTCCGGCAACAAGATTGGCTCACCGGTCGCGAACATTCTGACCTACTGCTACCACTACGACCCGCAGATAAACAAACATTCGCTGATTGTTGCTCGTGTGGTGCAGTTTGGCGGCATGATCACGGTGGCTGGGCTGGGTGGATTTATGTTTCTCATGTTTCGACGGGATATGAAGCTCGGGCGCGAACACGACCTGACCAAGAAAGAGAACGGCTAAAGGGTAACGATGCATATCAGTCCAGTACTGTGGCAATTTCTGGTGAAGTGGCTTAACTCGTCCGCGCTCTTTCCGCGCGAGGCATCGACAATTGCGCCTTACGCGGATGAGCTCTATTTCTTTCTGCTCCTGTTGACGGTCTTTGCCGTTGTCCTGGTAGCCGGAATGATCTTTGGATTTTCGTTCCTGTATAACAAGAAAAAGCATCCAGTCGCCATCCAGAACGAAGGATCGACGTTGCTGGAAGCCACGTGGACAATCATTCCTCTGGTAGTTTTTCTTGTCTGTTTCGTATGGGGCGCCTTGTTGTACTTCCGTATCTACAATCCCCCGACAAATGCGATGAACATTTATGTCGTTGGCAAGCAGTGGATGTGGAAGGCCGAGCACCCAGGCGGTCAACATGAAATCAATGCGCTGCATGTCCCTACCGGACGGCCTGTGCAGTTAACTATGATCTCGCAGGACGTGTTCCATAGCTTTTCGATCCCCGATTTTCGGGTCAAGCGTGAGGTCATTCCAGGCCGCTATAGTACCGTATGGTTTCAAGCTACGACCCCCGGAACCTACCACATTTTCTGCACTCAGTACTGCGGCACCGCTCACTCCGCGATGATTGGAGAGGTGACGGTGCTTAATCCAGAGGACTATCAGAAGTGGACTCAAGAGTCGACGAGCGGAATGTCTCTTGCACAGAATGGCGAGCGTCTCTTTGCGAGTATGGGTTGCAATGCCTGTCATTCCGGAAGTGCAACGGCTCGTGGTCCTAATCTGGCGGGGGTCTATGGATCCAAGCTACAGCTGGCAAATGGTTCCGAAGTCCTTGTGAATGAGGCTTATTTGCGGGATGCAATTCTCAATCCGTCTCAGCATGTCACTGCCGGTTATGCCCCAATCATGCCGACTTATCAGGGGCAGGTCAGCGAAGAAGGCCTCATTGATCTTGTCGAATATCTGAAAACGCTTCAAACAAACGATCGCGTAAAGCAGACGCTGACGACGTCAGAGTCCAACCATGCGGCACCAACGACGCCGGAGGTGGTGAAACCATGAGTCCGGCCACCCCCACCATACTGAACCTGCCCGATCAGTCGACTGCAACCAATCCGAAGAGCCCTTCCCTCAACAACGAAGAAGGGTTGCTTAACAGGCTGTTTACAGACGACCACAAGCGGATTGCGATCCAGTACCATGCCTATCCGCCTAACTATCAGGTGTTGAATTTTCTTTCGACAGCCGGAGCTACTGTAATGGGAGTCGGCTATTTAATGCCAATGCTCTATCGTCCCGAGTCCTTGAAATACGGAGCAACTGCCGCCAACAATTCGTGGCAGGCCACCGGTCTGGAGTGTGGGATTCAATCGCCACCGTTCACAGAAAATTTCATTGAGATTCCCATCGTGGATCTTGAAGCTTATGACTATGACTGGCGGGCTAACAAGACGCAGCAAGAGGTGACGACCGTTGGATAACGTGATTACGCATCCCCATACACACGAGACGGCGGTCGCAGCCGAGCATCATCACGTCGTGCTGCCACAGCTTCTTCATCATTTTGAGACGGAAGAGCAGCAGCGCGAGGCGGCGAGCTTTGGCATGTGGCTCTTCCTGCTGACCGAGATTATGTTCTTCGGTGGCATGTTCATGGCGTATCTTCTATACCGCAACTGGTATTACGACGCGTTTGTCGTGGCCTCAAACCAATTAAGCATTCCTCTGGGAGCGACGAATACCGCCGTCCTGATCACGTCCGGGTTTTTTATGGCGCTCGGTGTCTGGGCGGCTGAAGTTCGAAAAAAGAATCTTTTAGTTCTGTTCCTCATCCTCACGACTTTGTTCGGCGTTGTCTTCATAGGGATCAAGGCTGACGAGTATCACGAGAAGTGGGAGAAGCACCATATTCCGGGGGCGCATTTTGATATATCGGAGTTTGTCAATCCGCAGGCCTACGGATTGAAAGAGGAACCGCTCGCGCCGGACATGGCACAACGGACGCAGATCTTCTTTTTCCTTTACTTCGCGATGACTGGTATGCACGCGCTGCACATGATGATCGGCCTTGGAATTCTGGTCTGGTTGCTATTGCGGGCTCATCGGGGAGACTTCTCGAAAGGGTATGTAGCACCTATAGAAAACTTTGGGCTCTACTGGCACTTTGTCGATATTGTGTGGCTGTTCCTGTTCCCCTTGCTTTATTTGATTAACCGCCATCCGGTATAGGTTTTGGAGCCGGAGCAGTTTCAAGGATTCGAGATTTCAACGATAACGATTCAAGGAGCAGGACATGTCTGACGCGCACGACCCCACAAACGTAACGAATCCCGAGCACGCTGAACATCATATTGTCAGCCCGCTTCAATATGGCATGGTGTTCGGGACGCTCCTTCTTTTTACCGGGCTTACCGTGGTTGCGGCTTACATCGACATGGGTGTCCTGAACCCAATCGTTGCGCTTGGAATCGCGAGCTTCAAGGCAGTTATAGTCATCCTGTTCTTCATGCACGTCAAATATCAATCGCATCTCATCAAGTTGACGGTCTGTGCGGGATTCTTTACGTTCATGCTTCTGGTGTCGCTGACGCTCAGCGACTATATGAGCCGTGCGTGGGGACTCTGGTAAGAGAGATTCGAATCTATTCATACAGTGCGGCCTGCGGGCCGCACTTATTTTTAAGTCACGAAGAGATGTCGGTCACAAGGGGCGTGCCAGGACAAGGTCGTCATACTGGCGATGCCCGATGGTGAAGGTGCGAATCCCCACGTCGACGAACCCGTTCTTTCGATAGAAGGAGAAGGCGCGCAGATTTCCTCGATAGACGCCCAGTAGAAGCCGGTGCCTGTCTGCTTCAACGGCTGTTGTAATCGCGCGATCAAGAAGCATCTGGTCCGCGCCTTTGCCATGAAAGCGTGAAAACAGATAAATACGCTTGAGCTCGATATCTCCGGGCCCGAGATCCGGGAGCGGGAGGTCAGGGCTGGCCAACATCACGTATCCCACCGGGGCTGCACCCTCGCGGGTTTCAGCCAGCCACGCATGGCAATCCGGGTGGCCGAGATATTTCGCGTAAGTTTCGATCGAATGCTGCTTCGCGCAATGAGCGATGATGGCCTCTCCATCGAGAATGCCGGCGAAGGCTTCGAGAAATGTAGCGGCTCCTACGAGCGAAAGCGCGGCACAGTCCTTCAGAGTGCATGGCCGAAGTGCGATCTCATCAAACTCCATTCTAATCTCCATCGTTCCAA
>JBDTDX010000334.1:0-17744 GCA_039922815.1 Granulicella sp. | reverse complement strand
AGCGGCCTCTTTCTCTTGGCTCCATATTGATGCATCTTTGTAATTGACGCTGGCTTCAAAGAAGATATACGTAGCTCAGTAAGCATCCAACGGGTATTGCGTTCGCGCGACGATACGAAGATAGAGGGACAGGCATGGAATTTCATATTTCGCGTAATGTTCGCGATCGGTACGACGTAAGCGAAATACTGTTTGGCTATGCCGGGAATGTGATTTTTGGCAATATCGGTGCCAGCCGAGAGCTTGCAGACCGTATCAACAAAGTGCGTAATACGGAGCAGAATCCCGACCAGGCAATCCATGCAGGCAAGCTTTTCGCCATGGGGTTGATTGACGAACTGAGCCACGCGCTGATCGCCAGGTACCGCAAAACGCTCGATCCACAGGTATTGTCCGAGGCGATAAGGTGGTTTACTTCGCAAGCGGATCGAGCGCGCGTAGAGACACTGCTCTCAAGCTTCACGCGGCAGTTTCCGAATGTTGCGGTGTATCGCGAGGAGCAGACGGTAGAAGAATGGTTGGCCGCGGCCACGGAAGAGATGCCGAACCGCGAGGCCGCAGTCGAAGAGATGCTCCTGCTTTGGCTTGCAAACATCAACCCGGCTTTTCTTCCGTTCAAAGAGTTTTTTGATGATCGCCAGTTACAACCGGGAACAATTTACAAAGAAGTCACATCGCATCTGGACGACTACTTTGCAACCCGGCCAGCATTTGCGCCGGAGATCGGAACGCTGCTCGACGCACTGCGCGCGCCGATGCTGGCTTCGCCCGACTCCTTGACCGGACAGCTCGCGTACATCCGCGACCATTGGGTCGAATACCTCGGTAAAGAGCTTCGCGATCTGTTGCTGGCGATCGACATCCTGAAAGAGGAAGACATCGCTATCTGGATGAGATTTCATCCGCCTTCGGCCTCGGCTCACCATCCGGAGCAGAAGAAGGGCTGGGGCAGCGAGGGATTTGATGGGGACGAATTTCTCGGGTTTGCGGCAGGTGATCGCGGTCAAAAGCACAGTTCGTCGCAACCGACCGTCCATGAGTATGAGGCGTTCAGCCAGGACCAGGAGTGGATGCCCACGGTTGTGCTGATCGCCAAGAGCACCTATGTCTGGCTTGAGCAGTTATCGAAGAAGTATCAGCGGCACATCCATCGCCTTGATCAGATACCGCAGGAAGAACTGGCGCTGCTCGCCGATCGCGGCTTGAACGGACTATGGCTGATTGGCCTTTGGGAGCGGAGTAGCGCATCGCAAACAATCAAGCGTCTGCGCGGACAGGCGGACGCGGTGGCATCGGCATACTCGGTGGCAGACTATCGCATCGCGGAAGATCTGGGTGGGGAGCCTGCGTATCGGCATCTTCGGGACCAGGCCGCCTCCGTGGGAATCCGTCTCGCGAGTGACATGGTTCCAAACCACATGGGCATTGACTCTACCTGGGTCATCGAACATCCTGAGTGGTTTCTCTCGCGGCCAGTGAGCCCATTCCCGGTTTACCGATTTGACGGACCGGATCTCTCGACCGACAGCCGCATCGAGATCAAGATTGAAGATCACTATTACGACCAGACCGACGCGGCCGTAGTCTTTCGCCGCCGCGAGCGGGACAACGGTCACACCAGCTTTGTCTATCACGGCAACGATGGCACGACCTTTGCGTGGAACGACACGGCTCAACTCGATTATTCGAAGGCGGTTGTGCGCGAACAGGTCATGCAGACCATCCTGCAGGTGGCGCGCCTCTTTCCTATTATCCGTTTCGATGCGGCCATGACCCTCGCGAAGAAGCATGTACAGCGGCTCTGGTTCCCGCTGCCGGGTATCGGCGGTTCCATTCCATCGCGCGCCGAGAACAGCATGACGAACGAAGAGTTCGATGCGCTGATGCCCAATGAATTCTGGCGCGAGGTCGTGGATCGCGTCGCTGTCGAGGTGCCGGGCACGTTGCTTCTGGCCGAGGCGTTCTGGCTGCTGGAGGGCTATTTTGTTCGCACCCTCGGCATGCACCGTGTCTATAACAGCGCCTTCATGAACATGCTGCGTGATGAAGAGAATGCCAAGTACCGTTCCTATCTGAAGAAGACGATTGAGTTCGACCCCGACATTCTCAAGCGCTACGTCAACTTCATGAGCAATCCCGACGAGCGCACTGCGATCGATCAGTTCGGCTCAGGCGATCGCTACTTCGGCGCGTGCACTTTGCTGGCGACGCTGCCGGGCCTGCCGATGTTTGGCCACGGTCAGATTGAGGCGTTCACCGAGAAGTACGGCATGGAATACAAGCAGGCGCGCATGGACGAGTGGCCCAACGAGGATCTCGTCGCCCGTCACCAGCGGGAGATTGCGCCGCTGCTCAAGAACCGCCAGCTCTTCGCCGGCAGCAGTGATTTTTTCCTCTATGATTTCTGGACGAGTGACGGCACGGTCGATGAGAATGTCTTCGCATACTCGAATCTTTGCTATGCGAATCGTTCGACACCGGAACGGGCAATCGTCTTCTTTAATAATCGCTATGGTGGCACCCGAGGTACCATTCATGCTTCCGCGCAGTCGATGGATAAAGCTAACGGAACACTGCGAAGCAAACAACTGAACGATGCGCTCCACCTGACGTCCGACGATGCGGTGGTCGTGGCCTGCAAAGATGCAGCAACAGGGTTGGAATACCTGCGCCGCTCACGGGATATCGCTCATCATGGCCTGGGCCTCGAGTTGCGCGCTTATCAGTATGTGGTCCTTCAGGATTGGCGTGAGCTTCGTTCGACCGCAGAACAGCCATGGGACCGACTTTGCGATGCGCTCAATGGTGCGGGTGTTTATAACCTTGAAGAGGCGCTCTCTAAGTTGCGACTGCGGCCGGTTCACGAGTCGCTTCGCCAACTGCTCAGCCCCGCGATCCTTCAAACGGTCATCGACATGGCGGCTGAGTCGCCTGCGGAAGAGCAGAATGCGGCATCGCTCCCATCGACCGGCGGCAACTCTCCTATCGAGGTGAAGAAAACTGCTTCGAAGCCAGGACAAGCTGCAAGGACAGCGCTGCCGGCAAATAGTGTAGGCACGGGAAACACAGCGGCCAACGGACAGGACGGCACACGTGGTCCAAGGGCGCATCAAGATGACGATCCGCGCCTTGCTGTCCTCTGCGAAAAAGCCGGGAGGTTTTCTACAGCGATTGAACAGTTAGAAGGTATGCGCGTAGGAAATCCTGCCGAGGCATTCGAGACGCAGGTTGCCACTTTGATCCGTTCCCTCATGAACCTGCCGAAAAGCGCTCCTACAATCGATTGGTCAGAGAGATCCAAATGGGTGCTTCCGTTAGGGACACAGAATACTTCGCTCGCGGTTTGGGCTCCCGTAGTGGCATGGGGCATTCTCAGGCACCTCAACGTCAATGTTGAGGGTAATTTGGCTCTCTTCGAGAAACTCCAGCTTCGGTCTGCGCTCGCTGAAATCTTTTCGTCCCTGGGCCTTGAAGGGGAGGATTCCTGGAGGGCATCTGCTCGTGTTCATTTGCTCCTTGCGCATGACTTCGAGGGAGACGGACTTGCGTTAGATTCGCTGTTGCGTACACGGCAGTTCTGGGCCGATCCCGATGCTCGTTGGTTGATGGGTATCAGCGAATTTGAGGACCAGACCTTCTTCAATAAAGAGCTCTTCGAAGAACTGGCTTGCTGGTTGCTACTTCCCGATCTTATGAAGGGCAACGCATCGAAACCAGTTGATCTCGAAGCTCACCTCCGAGCTACTTTGCTTGCAGCACAGGTTGCAGGATTTGACGCCGAGAAATTTGCAACGCTGCTGCAGTCGCCTGCAAAGTTGCAGAAGGCGGCCTCGGATCCTGCATCCGTTCCTGATCCTGTTGGAGCGCACGAAACGAAGGCGAAATTAAAAATTGTGGCGGTCAAAAAATAATCTTTGGCGACGCCCGATTTATCTGCCAGCGTAAAGCTGGAACGACGCCCAGTAGAGAGGCTTTCGAAAGACGCTGTCGCTGTGCAGCATGGTCAGCTTCGCCGAACGCAACGCTTCATCAGGAGGGTTTCCCTTCAGAAGCTGCGTGTAGAGGTTGTCCATGAGTTGCGGGGTCGAGACGTCACTTACCTCCCACAGGGCACCGATCACCGAGTGCGCTCCAGCGCGAAGGAATGCCCAGACAAGGCCAACTACACCTTCCCCGGAGTAATTTCGTGTCCCCGAACCGTAGCATGAGGAAAGTGTGACGAGATCCGCACGCAGCGGCAGCCGCAGGATGTCACGTGCGTAAAGTTTGTAGCTCGCGGTATTGTCGGTCAAACTGCCTGGCGGACGCGAAAGAATGATGGCCGAATCAAGGGGGTTGATTTCATTCGCCGTTGCATGCGCCACGAAATGGATGAAGGAGAAGCTGCCGGGGTTGCTCAAAGCATAAGTTGCTGGGGATGCGTTTGCTCCAGTGAAGACGGTACGTTTGTCGATCGAGAAATGCGAAGAGACGTCGGCGACCTCGACGCCTGCATTGGGGAGCGCCGGATAATCCGCAGGACGATACACCGGATTGCCAATCAACAGCATCTTTGCAGATGCCTCGCGAATTGGTCTTGCCTTGGCGGAGGAAAGCAGACGCAGCGAACGCGCATTGGTGATGGCGACGTCTTCAATCCAATAGTGGGGGTGGTCGCCTGCGGGAATAAGCGTGTCGAAGTTGAGGTGGCCCAACCCATTGTCTGCAATCAGGAATACCCGCCCTCCCCGGTCAATCAGACTGGCTGCGGGTTTCACTAGAGCATCGAAGAGTTGTCTGCCGGTTGAATCCTGTTGCGCGAGAAGATCTTTCGAAGCGAGGATGGATTGGGTGTGCCGGTCGACGAGCGGCAGAATTATTTCGCTTCCTGCCAGCGTATAAAACTGCATTTCGTCCGCATTGATTGCCCACAAAAAAGAAGCTCGTGGACGCAGACAGTACATGAGAATGGTGGCATGCAGACGAGCCGCGAGGGAACGGGTTGCAAAGATGTTTTTAGCTGGCCCACCCTGGGGCGTACTGAGCCCCTCAGTAAGAGCTTCGGCATGACTCTCGTCGAGAATCTTCAGGGCATCTTCCGTGCGATGTTCGCGGATGAGATGCTCCATGTAGTCGAGGTAAAGCCCGGTACCGTTCTCCAGGAAGGGTAACTCCAGCTCGACACTTTGAAGGGAAAGCCGCTGATGATGGAAGGTCGCGATGGCGCGCCGAAACCAATGGTCTGCATCTCCCTCACGACCTTGCTTTTCGTAGACGCCAGCGAGCGTGTTCTCGGCCTCCCATTGGATGGAAGGAACAGGCTCGGCACGTTTGACCAGGTCCAGCAGGATTGTCTCCGCTGCCTGCGGCTGCCCTTGCGCCACCAGGAGAAGCGATTGCAAGAGCGACAATTCCAATTCATCCGAAACAACATGCCGTAGTGGCACAAGTTGAGCAAGCTCCCGAATGTGTTGCTCTGCCGAAGCGGGGTTCTGGCGAAGGAAAAGGTACGAGAGCGCAACATGCGCGCCAACAATTTTGTCAGTGTTATGAAGTCCTTCGGCCAGGGTCAGAGATTTTTCGAATGAAGAACGCGCTGCTGCGAGGTCGTTGCTCTGATACTGGCTCATTCCAATGTTGGTCAGGAGCTGCACCTGATCGAGTGTGGCCCCGATTGCGGCTGCTTGCCGCTCTGCAGTCTTCATGCTCTGTAATGCGCGTACGAAATCTCCAGTCTGGTGGTATGTCCATCCCAGGTTGCTGAGAGCTTTTTCGAGGGCCAGTCGCGCTCCAATGGATTCAGCAAGCGTCGAAGCATGGTGAAAGCGATCGAGGGCATCCTCGTAATGTTCGAACTGTAGCGCCACTACGCCAAGATTCATCCACAACTGAGTTTGAAGAAATTTGGCGTCTGAATGAATGGCTTCTTCCATTGCCGTCTGGAAAAATCGTTCCGCCTCGTCGAAATTACCCTGATCGAGAGCAACGCTTCCTTCTGCAGCTACCATCTCTGCGTGCAGTTCGCTATTAGGCTGAAGTGCCTTCGCCTCAGCCAGAGCCTGGCGAGCACGCTGTATATTTTCGAGGCGCGTCTCAGCCACTGCAAGCAGAAGATTCTGTTGGATAATCAGGTTTTTATCGACGCCAATCGGTAACGGTTGAGTTAGAAGGTCAGCGACTTCCTGGCTACGGCCCTGGTAGAGATAGACGCGTGCCAGCTCGACGCGAAACCGCGCTGCCCAAAGTGGGTCGGTGACTGCATGATCTTTGTAGGCGGCTTCGGCAGTGTGTTCAGCGGTGAGAAGATCTCCGGCGAGGAACTGCTGTTCGATCTCGCGGCTGGCTTCCTGGGCTGTGGGATGCGCCTCGGCCTTCGAGCCCGTATTCCGCTTGCACCCTGCGGTGAACAGGAGACAGGATGCGATAGCGACTACGGCATAGGAAAGCCATTGGCGCGAGCGGCCGCGAAGCTGACGTGGCCTTTGGCCAGACAGCCCATTTCGACCCGGAGCATCGTTAGCTGAAACGATTTCGGATCGACGATCAACTCGCCCAGAAATATATTGCCAAAGTCCGGCACCGAGATGACGTGGCCAAAGGTCGACGCTCGCGGTGTACCCGAAACCTCGTTGACGACCGAACACAGGATGTACCCCTTTTTACTGCGCACCTCCGCTGAATTCATCCATTCGTAGCGACGCTTCAACCAATCCGGAGCTCCCTTGGCATCAGTGATCCTGCGTGCCTGTTCGACTGCCTTGTCGACGAAGCTCTTTACTTCAGGCCAGGGCGTGTCAGGAAATTCAAGATCAGGCGGAGCAGGCTTAGTAGAGAGCTTACCGCCTTCTGCCTCCTTGCGAGGCTGAGTTTCCGGCTTATCCAGCGTGAGCAGGTTAAGATCGAGCTCCGGGGTAACGGGCTTTCCATTGATACGAAGGTTTTCGTATTGGCAGCCGACGAATGCCACCTTCGGATAGTAGCCTTCGCGGGGATGCTCAATTGCGAGGCGGGACACGATCCGGTCTGCGGTGACGACCTCGAGCAGGTTCAAATCTTCAACGACCGAGGTGACCAGCGTCGTCCAGTTCCGGGTACTTTTCTCAATCGAGCCTGCCACCTGAGAGTAAGCCGCCCCACTACGGATCAGGTCGTCCAGCTTGAACTTTTCAATCCTGGCTGAGGCGTGCCCGCCCGACTGGTTAAGCGAAACCGAAGCCTGCGCGTCCAAGGCAGACTCGTAGGGATGGGTGAGGGAGCCGCCCAGTGGGCTTGCATCTGCGTGGTAGTAGAGGACTCGTTCGTGACTGGCTTGCATAGCGGCTCCTGCTCGCGTACGAGCTAATTTTTGAGATCTAATTCGTATCGATATCTGGCGAGGTCGATCAACCCACCCTCTGGAGCTCCGGAGGAAGAAATGCCCTGTACCCGAAGTTCGCGGATTCCTGCCGCCATCATCGTCGGAACTTGAATCGTCACGGCATCGTGAGCCTGCTGCGGAGAGATGTCTAGGTGCCAGATCAACGCGCCACCCGACGAATATAAAGAGCAGCGATAGCCGGAGACACCCGCCGCAGGCGGGATATCAACCGACAAAAGATAGGACCCGTGGCGGGGAGCAACAACCTTAGCCAGTAAATCCGTGGAACCGCCGCGCGCACCCGCGTTGGCAAGAACCAGCGGGTTGATCACAGCAGGAGTCTGCAACTCCGCCAGTTCGCTTCGCAGGTGCGGTTGCAGAATGGCGGACTGATAGACGATGACAGCAAGGCAGGCCGCCAAAGCTGGTACCAGAATCCATGGTTTTAAAAGCCATCCGGTCAGGAGTACTGGCTTTTTAGGGGTAACGCGATCACTTTCCCGCACCACTCCTCGCGACTTCAAGTCAGCACGCGAGGCTTCGAGAAAGAGAACGCCTTGTTTCAAATCAGCCGTACACTCAGCGCAGTCGAAGAGGTGTTCTTCGAAGCGATCGCGGGACGTGCCGGTCAGTTCTCCGAGGAGATACCGCTCGACTGCCATTTCGTCGTTTGCGTTCTTATGATTCATGTACAGGCCTCAACTACTATATGGTGCTCGAGGAGTGGAAATCGTTTCGCGAAATTCGCTTCTGAAATCCGTAGTAACCATTTACACTCCTCCAGCTTGTTCCGCATAGGCCTTGCGAAACGAATGCTTGGCCCGGTGCAGCAATACGCGAATGTACTCACGGTTGACGCCCATCTCTTTACAGACGTCGTCTTTATCCTTTTCTTCCAAAAAAATGGCGCGCAATAATCCGCGATCTCGTTCACTTAAGGTATCGAGTACCGTCCGGACCTTACCCTGCGTTTCGCTGGAGATCATGGTTGTCAGCACGTCCGGCGCGCGTCCGATCAACGTCGCGGCAGCCTCTTCTTCAAGCGGTTCTGCACGCCCGTCAGAACGGTACTGCTCGAATAAAACATTGTTGCAGATGGAGTTAACCAGAGAACCAAGCCGCTCGGCATGGAGAATGCCCCGTTCCGAACGCAACAGTACCAGGGTACGCGCAAAGGTCTCCTGGCGAACATCTTCGATCGCCTGAGAACTCCGGAGACGGGAGCGTAGCTTGAGCGTAATGAGTTCGCTGAAATAACAAACAAAATGCTGTTCAGTAGCGTCATCACCGTGCCGAAGCCTCTCGATATAAGGGCCGTCGAACGTGTCGAAGTTCATCCGGCAGCCTCCTCGTCTCGAAGGAAAAGTGTACACGCCGGACAGGCTGTTTGCCTCGCGAGGCCCACCGTTTTCCCGAACCGCTCAATAAAAGCTTTCTTTTCCAGGGGCGGAGGTCTCAGACTTCTTAACGACTCAATGAAATCGCAGAAAAATAAATATCTTTCCCAAATCTGCACTATAGTCATTAGTAAGACCAACAGTAACTATATATAAAGTACTTTAGTTATGTCCGTCTCTCGATTATCGGTATAGCTCCGGCCTGATTTCACCAACTCAATGCCAGGGCTTGCCAGCACGCTACAAGCGGCGAGAGTGGATGGAATGCCATTGGAATCCCTCCAGACTTCTTTTCAGCTGGGTACAGGAACTGTTGTGCAGCAACCAAAAGGAGCGGGCTATGAAGCCGGAAACTGCTGTCGTCGACGTTTTAGGAAAGCACCTCATCTATCTTGAGCACTACAAAACAGAGGAATCCGCGAAGACAGCGATTCTGGTAAACGGCGCTTTTGCGACAACAGCCTCCTTCGGGCAGACCGTCCGTTACCTCAGGGATAAGGTGAATGTCATCCTCTTTGACCTTCCTTACGCCGGCCGCTCGCAGGAGCACAACCCCGAAGGCAAGATTTTGACAAAGGAAGACGAGGTTGAAATTCTCGATTACCTCATCAATCGCTACCAGGTGAATTATCTGATGTCGGTTTCGTGGGGTGGGGTCTCCTCGCTGCTCGCGCTGGCTCGACGACCGCCCTCTGTCGAGAAGGCCATCATTGCCTCCTTTTCCCCGATCATCAATCCGGCAATGCACGACTATATGGCCGGAGCTCGTAATTTTCTACAAGCGGGCGACGTAAGCGGTGCGGCCCAACTACTCAACAATACGGTGGGTCGCTATCTATCCGGCCTCGTCAAATCGCATAACTATAGCTACCTGTTGAATAACGTGGAAGGGAACGAAGAGCAGATCATCTTTCACATCAACCAGATCTTCGAGTTTGACCGGCAGCAATATATGCATCAGTTCGCCTCGATTGACGTTCCCGTTCTCTTTCTGAATGGGGAACTGGACGAATATACGACCGCGGAAGAGGTTCGGCTTCTGGCGGAGCATATTCCGCAGAGCGAGTTTACGGTGGTTAAAAATGCCGGTCACTTCCTCGATCTGGAAAGCCGTCAACTCTGGCGCACGGTAAGCGGCATCATCCGCGAGTATCTCTTCGAGGCGGACCCCCAAATGGTCTACAAAAAGCCTGTCTACGGCGTGTCCGGTTTCGTGAGCGGCCTGGGGCAGAGTCTCTCCTATGCTGAGGCAGGTGACTAACATTGCATATCCTGATCATTGCGATCGGTTCGGCTGGTGACGTCCACCCCTTTCTGGGGCTGGCGCGCACCTTTGTAAAGCAGGGGCATCGCGTCTCTTTCTGCACAAGCCCTGCGTTTGCTCCGGTCGTCGAACGATGCGGTCTGCGTCTGCTCCCCCTCGGCACGGCCGCAGAGTATCAGGTCGCGATGAATGATCCGGATCTCTGGAACCCACGCACGTCGTTCAAAACGCTTTGGAAGCTCATGGCTGGCTACATCCGCCCGCTCTTCGACATTCTGGAGGCCGAGGTAGACAACGAAACGGTCCTCGTCGGATCTCTATGGGCCTTTGGCGCGCGGCTGATGCAGGAAAAGTATCGCGTACCCTATGTATCGGTTCAGGTCTCCCCCTCGACGTTTCTCTCGGCAAAACTGCCGCCTGTTCACAAACGGTTTACGATCCCATCGTTCCTGCCCTACCCGGTGCGAACCGCGTTGCTTCGCACGATCGAACGGCACGCGCTTGATTCTGTCTGTGCGCCTGATCTAAACCGCGTTCGCGACACTCTCGGCCTCTCGCCCGTGCAATCCATTCTGGGCGAATGGGTTCACTCACCCCAGGGTGTTCTGGGGCTGTTTCCGTCGTGGTTTGCACCGCCCCAGGTTGATTGGCCGCGCCGAGTCGCATTGACGGGATTTCCTCTCTTTGACGAAGGCCATCTTTGCGGAGTAGATGCAGAGTTGGAAGATTTTCTCGCTGGGCGTGAGGCTCCGATCGTCTTCACGCCGGGATCGACCCTGGTGGATGGTATGGGCTTCTTCAAATCTGCCGTAGACGCCCTTCGAGGCCTCGGCGAGAGGGGACTTTTTCTCGCCAGGCAAGGAGAGCAGTTGCCGGAGGTGCCTGCCAGCGTTCTGGTGCGACAATACGTGCCGCTCAGCAAACTTCTGCCGCGCGCCAAAGCGCTGGTGCACCACGGCGGCATCGGCACGGTTTCCCAGGCGCTGGCTGCAGGGATACCTCAGCTTGCCGTGCCGTTTGCGCACGATCAATTCGATAACGCCGAACGCATGAAGCGGCTTGGCTGCGGCTTGCGAATGGACGCGCCAATCACAGGGCCTGGCATGTTGAACTCCCTCCGCAAGCTGCTGGAAACGAAGAGTTTTCGCAAGGACTGTGCGGAAGCGCAGCTCCTCATGGACGCAGCCGAAATCTCCCGTCTGAAGGCGCTATCGATTGTGGAAGCGGTCGGGTCCATGACAATTCGTCCTCTCAGGCCAAACATTGGACCACAGTTGGTCCGTGCCTCATGAGTGACGCGAAGCAACAGACTCGCGGCACGTTGGTCGTCCTCTTCAATCCGACAGAGGACCATATCCAGAATGTGCTCCAACTGAAACAACGCTGCGATATCGTGATTGCTGTCGATAACTCAACACGGGTTGACTCCCAGCTTCACCAGCGCATGCAGGCACTCGGCATCGACGTGGTGATGAACTTCAATCGCGGCGGCATAGCAGGGGCCTTCAATAAAGGTATGGAATGGTTGATCGACCGAGGATGCACCCTGTTGTTCACCTTCGATCAGGACTCTGTTGTGCTTGAGAATTATTTTGCGCAGATGACCGCAGCCTGCGCCAGCATTGCCACGCCGCACTTCCTCATCGGACCAAAGATCTACGACATCAATGTCGATCGTTACATCCCGCTGCTGGTGATGAAACCGTTTAGCGTAACGCTCACCCAGATGACCGACGCGGATCAGGGCCTGCTGCCATGCTCGTCGATGATCTCCTCCGGGTCTGTCATGTCCGCTGAAACCTATCGTTTTGTCGGTGCTTTTCGCGAAGATTATTTCATCGATCAGGTCGATACCGAATATTGTTTCCGTGCGCACCGCAAGGGGGTTTCGCTCTTCATCAATACGGCACTCGTCATGCGGCACGAGATCGGCAAGCGCATTGATCGCAAGATCGGCTTCTTCAAATTCATCCAGTGGAACTACATTCCGCTGCGCCAGTACTACTCCGCGCGCAACTGCATCCACGTCTCCCGCCTCTATGGCAGAGCCCTTCCATCGGCGATCCTGATTAACCTGATCACGCTTGGTCAGTTCCTGTCGATCATCCTGTATGAAAACAACAAACTCCGCAAGCTAGGGGCAATGACCGCCGGAGTTATCGATGGACTGTTGGGCCGTTATGGTCCGATCGAGATATGTAGCCCCCGCATCCCCGAGCTGTGCGCGCCGGCTCCCCGGCTCAAACAAGTCTGACCGTCACACATCAAAAGTAAGAGGAGTTGTTGAGGATGGGAACTGTTGCCGTTGCGGTCGCCACACCACTCACTACGCGTGAGGTGCTCGGCATTCGCGTCGTGCGACGTATGTGGTACGCCCTCATTATCAGCACCTTTGGCGATTTCCTCGCGCTGTTCGCGGTGCTCAGCATCGTCTCGTTCAAAATGCATGCGAACGCAGAACAGGTCACCTGGGTACAGATTGCCTCGCTACTCCCCATCGTGCTCATGGGCCCGCTCGCTGGTGTTTTCGTCGATCGATGGCCGCTCAAGTCGACCCTGGTTCTCAGTGATGTGGCGCGAGCCGCACTCACACTGCTGTTGCTCGCCGCAACCCATCTGTGGCACTTCTATCTGATCCTTGCTCTTATCAGCATCGTCTCCGGCTTCTTCGGGCCGGCCCAGCAGTGCACCATCCGCACTTCTGTCCCGGAAGAAGGCATTATGGCGGCTGGCGCCGTTATGCAGCAGGCAATCTTTCTTGTTCGCGTGATTGCGCCGGCCATCGCAGGATTTCTCGTTGCCTCCTTCGGCGCATTCTCCTGCTATCTGATCGACTCCGTCAGCTTTCTCGGGTCCGCATTGCTGATCGGATCAACGACTATCCTGCGCAGGGCGCCCCTGGTCGAAGAGGCTCAGGAGGACACGGCCACTGGCGTTCGCAAGGTGTGGCTCGATATGCGCGTCGGCCTCGATTTCATTGTTCACCATCGCGCCATCCTGTTTGTCATCCTCGCGCTCGCCGCCGCCGTCTTCACATTGGGATGCTTTGCACCTCTCATCGCCATTTATGTTCGCGAATGCTTAGGCGGTTCGACGCGCCTCTTCGGCATCGCCAGTTCGATGATTGGCGTTGGTATTCTCGGTGGCTTCTTCGCGGTACAGCAACTCGCAAAACGGTACTCGAATCAGGCTCTGGTCTTCGGTGGTCTCATCGGCATGGCGGCTGGCCTGATCCTGCTAGCGGCGA
Source organism: Granulicella sp. (assembly GCA_039922815.1). Classification (GTDB taxonomy): domain Bacteria; phylum Acidobacteriota; class Terriglobia; order Terriglobales; family Acidobacteriaceae; genus Edaphobacter. The sequence continues at coordinate 4,500 of JBDTDX010000334.1, read as the reverse complement.
TTCCCGACACGGCCTTCACGATCCTCGCGGCTTTTTCCATTGGTTTTTCGGTCGCCGGCATTTTGCTCCCGGCGCAGACACTCCTACAGGTTGAAACTCCCGAAGAGCTCCTCGGTCGCGTTGCGAGCACGGCTCTGTCCATCGTGTTCGGAGCGCAGATTCTGGGCCTGTTCCTCTCGGGTCTGCTCACGAAGTTCGTCGGTGTTCGACAAGTGTTTTTCGTCAGCGCAATCTTTCTGCTCGGTCTCGTGCTGATGGGTCGGCTCTCCCTTCACAGGCGACAGACAACGCGCTAATCAGCTCTAGGCGCGTGCGGAATCGCCATCGCCTGCTTCAGCAACTCCAGAGCGCGCTGCTGGATCGTCTGGGCTTCCCGCTGGGGCAGAAAGCGCTCATTCGAGATAAACGAAAGCTCCATAGCATTCAAAAAATTGGTGGCGATTAACGTGTTTGTGTTCCGCCAGGGAACAGCGACCGTCGAACCGACGACCGCCTCCACCTGAAACGCCTTGTACTTTGACGGGATTCTCAACCGTCCCATATTCGAGAAGGCCACGTCATGGCCTCCCCTGCTGCTGCGGAGAAAGTTGATGATGCGCGGCAGCGAAGAGAGCATGCGAGCGCCCAGCATCAGGTCTTCATAGGCATTCATGCCTTCGATCTTTTCTCCGATCGATCGTTTCATCTGCCGGGCCAGCGTCCAGAAGTCGCCACGGCTCTCCTTCGGTAGCGAGAGTTCGATCGTCGGGGCGAAGGCGAACAGCATGTCACTTTTCACCGAACGGATAAATCTCCGAATGCTGACAGGGCACATGATCTTATTTTTGGCTTTGCGCCCCTGGATCTCACGAAAGGCCTGTAGAAACGCCACGCAGAATGCGGCGTAGGTATTGGTGTCTTCGGCAATACAGCGGTGATTGATCGCCGCTAACTCCTCTGCGTTTGCATTCCAGTAAAGGACGTAGGGGTCGCTAGCCGGCAGCGCTCTCGTTCTGCTGGCGATCACGGCCAGAAAAACTTTATAAAGCCATGCGCGCCTTTGAACCCTGCGCTGCATCTTCGGATCGGTGAGCACTTCGTTCGGGATCAGGTCCGTGAGCGCGCTAAAGGAAACGTAAGGCACCAACTCCGTCTCCGGCTCATCAGTCACCTGGAGCACCTCGCGGATCAAGGTCATGACCGAGCCTCCATCGCAGATGCAATGGTGGGCAATCATCATCAGTTCGGAGAACTCTTCAGATCGAATCCACACCAGTCGCAGGAGTGGGCCAACCTTTGCGTCGAAAGGGACCTTCCACTCTGCGGCCGTCCTGGCCCGCCAGTCTTCGCTGCTCACCCGTTTGACGATCTCGAGAGGAATCTCGGGCACCTCGTCTCCGAAAGCAAAGTAGGGCTCTCCACCTTCTTCGATGACGCGTGCTTGCAATAACGGGTGTTTGGCCTGTACTTTGTTGAGCGCCGTCCGCAGGTTGCTGGGATTGATCGTTCCGCGCACCCGCAGGGTCATCACGCAGTTGATTGGCGTCACTCCGTCGACATACATGAATCGCTCGAAGAACAGCATCTTTCGCTTCATAGAGCGTGGTCCATTCTCTTGCGGGGTCACCCTATTATCAATCAACTAGCGGTCGATTACGCCGTCAGATCGGCACCCTTCGCCTCTTTGCCGAGGTAGGCAATTCCCGCCAGAAGCAGGGCAACGATCAGGACCGTAGCCGACAGTACTACGCGGAAGTTGCCGCCAAAGCGCGATGCCGCAATCCTTGCCTGCAGAACGCTGTTACGCGAGGAGAGGAGATTCCCCAACTGGTAGGCAAAGCCGGGGAACGTGCCGCGTACCGCGGTGGGCGAAAGCTCGTTGAGGTGCGCCGGGACGACTCCCCAGGCACCTTGCACCATGAACTGCATCAGGAAGGCACCGGCCGAGATCATCACCACCGTGTGCGACCACGCCCAGAGCGGAATCATGGGAATCGCCAGCAAAGACGCGAGAATAATGGCCTGCCGACGGCCCAGTCGTTCCGACCAGGCGCCAAAGCAGATGCCTCCGCATAGCGCGCCCAGGCTGCCAATGCTGCTCACAAGGCCGGACGCTTCTGAGCTGAATGCGTGATTCTTTTCGAGGAAGGTGGGGTAAAGATCCTGCGTGCCGTGGCTGAAAGAGTTGAAGGCCGTCATCAGCACGACGAGGCCGATGAAAGTTGGCAGGTAGCGGCGTATGTCGCTGAGCATGGAGGGTTTAGCCTCTTTTGGAGACGACGCCGACAGCTTGCTGCGCCGCTGCGTTTCGGTCCATACAGGGGATTCCGCGACCTGCGAGCGGATGTAGAGTACAAGCAGCGCCGGCGCGGCGCCGATCAGGAACATCCCGCGCCAACCGACATAAGGGAAGACCACGGCATAGACCAACCCGGCGACGAGGTTGCCGAGAACGTAGCCCTGTTGCAGCAGGCCGGAGAAGAAGCCGCGACCTTCAACGGGAAGGGTCTCGAAGGCGAGAGCTGCGCCGACGCCCCACTCTCCGCCCATAGCAATGCCAAATAAAGCCCTAAATATCAATAACATGTGGAGCGATGGCGCGAAAGCTGAGGCCACCTCGAAAACGGAATAACAGATGATGTTGATCATCAGGATCGGTCGGCGTCCGTACTTATCGGACAATCTACCGAACAAAAACGCGCCTACGGGGCGCATGGCCAGGGTCAGAAAGAGGGCTTCGGTGACCTGGGTAATCTGGGCGTGGAAGTCTTTGGCGATGGCGGAGACGCAGAAAACAAGGATGAAATAGTCGAACGCATCGAGCGACCAGCCTAAAAAACAGGCGATAAAGGCGTTGCGTTGGGGAGCGGTCAGTTTGCGAATCTGTTCCGTAAGTTTCATTTGGCCTCGACCTGTACCAAGCTATACCAGTCTGAGGGTCGAAAATCAGCAAAAAGTGTAGTGACAAATTTGTAGTGCTGTAGCTACAAAAATGTAGTGCTGTAGTTACAAATTTGTAGTTACAGTTTCCGTTTCCGGTATTTGGGGTTGCGGTGAACTGAGGCTGCCTGGCAAGATTGCCACTTTGCGGCATCATTGCTATTCGCAAAAATTACCGGTCGTCGCGACCGGCGCGCAGAAGTGGATCGCCTTCCAATGCCTTTGCGACATGGCGACCCTATCTCCTTGCCAGTCTTGGAAAGCCTGGTACTATTTTGTGCCGGGTATGCTCGCTAAACTCTGTTAGATTTACAGTCGAACGAGGGGTGAAGGCATATGACTTCTGCTGAACTGGAAGAGGCGCGAAGCGCAATCGCATCGGAGATCGGACCCGACGTTGGCGAGTTTACGCCTACAGGTAAAAAACGCCTTTTCGGATGGGATGACATGCTGGTGCTGGGAGGCGCTTTTCTGATGGCCTTTCTGGCCGCGTTTGCCAAGAGCGCGGGAGAAGAGGCTGGGAAGAGACTCGGCGCGGCGCTTGTCGATTATGTTGCGGAGCAGATTAAGGCCTGGCGCTCCAAGAGTTCAGAAGAGCAGTCTGTCGCGCTGGAAAACGTGGCCGCGGCAGCAGCAAAGATGACGGCTGCGAAACCGGAATTGACGGCGGCAATCTCGGCCGCAGTGGAGGCTGCGCTGGCCTCTGTCCTGGGCAACGAGGCGGAGACCGACATTGCGCACCGCATATCTGCGAGAGTTCGCCAGGAGGCGCTCAAAATTCTGACGCCTGAGGCTAAAGCGTGATGGATGCCATGGAGCGGAAAGCGCTGGCCTATGCAGCTTTACAGCGATTGTGGGTGACGCTGGAGCCAGCTTCGGGGGAGATCCGGTGGCAACAGGAGTTTGCCTTCATGAAGCTGCCGGCAGAGCTGAAGACCCCTGGCAACTGGTACCAGTATGAAGGGGATGGCGGATATATCGAATACTATCCCTCGGGCGACGCGGGGGAGTTTCACGCTGACCTTCCTGCAGGGATTGATGCGGCTTCGGTCATCATCATTCCCAAGGTTGCTGGTTTTCCTTCGATCTATGAGCGGATGAAAGAGCTGCTGCAGGACTCGGCAGCCGTGCAGGGTGACGCCAATGTCCAGCGGATGATTGCCGACATGGACGAGTTGCGAAGCCCCACGCACGCGACTCGCATCAAGTCGATGGTTGCCGGAGAGGGGTTTGGACTGCTGGTGGCTGGCAAACAGGCGATTGCGGATGATCTGGCCAAGAAGCTTCAGACATTCTCAACGGTCGAGTTGCAGAGTAACAGGGTTACAGGCTTCGAAGCAGCGGCGGTGATGCTGCTTTATTCCCTGTATCGACAGCTGATGATGGCTGCTCCTGCTGCGCCGGCGAACTTGATTCCCAAAATGTTCGATCCCTCCGGTGTGAGCTCGCTCCAGGAAATGACAGCGCGATTTATTCACGATTGTTATGCGGCCGGTATGGGAGACGCCGCGAGCCAGGCGATCGACGATATACGCATTGGAGGAGATGCGACATTGGCGGCGTCGCGTGCGATGCTGCCGG
>JBDTDX010000333.1:0-1804 GCA_039922815.1 Granulicella sp. | reverse complement strand
ACAAGCAGGCCTTTGCCGATGTGCTTGCCAAGTGGAATAAGCTGGGCGAGTTTCTCTCACTCACCTATTCGACTGTCGGCCTGCGCGGCGATGTAGACATGTGTGTCTGGTCGATCGGCTATGCCGTTGATGAAATGAACCAGATGCGGAGCGAGTTGATGGGAACTGCGCTGGGAGGCTACCTGACCTCGCCTCACAACTTCCTAGCGATGACTAAGCGCTCACAATACCAGATTGGCCGCGTGGATGAGAGCGAAGGCGAGGGACGAGGAGCGATCCGTCCCGGTGGCCAGAAATATGTCTTCATTTACCCATTCTGGAAGACGCGGCCGTGGTACCTCCTCTCTGCGGCTGAGCGCAAACGGCTGATGGATGAGCATATTCGCATTGGATTGAGTTATCCGCGAGTGAAGCTCAACACAACCTACTCCTTCGGAATCGACGATCAGGAGTTTGTCGTCGCCTTCGAAACGAACTTTCCCGACGACTTCGTCGACCTGGTACAACAGCTTCGCGAAACCGAGATCAGTCTATACACGCTGAAGGATTTTCCCATCTTCAGTTGCGTGCGCCTGCCCGCTGCGGAGATGCTCGACCGCCTGGGATAAAGAGGATGCCTGCCAGGAAACAGATCAAGCCGGTGCGCGCCATCCAATCTTCGCCGGTTGGAATGAAGGCGCGTGCCATTGCGGCTACGGAAATTGCAGCTGCGGAACCGGTCTCGCCGAGAAATAAGCGCGGCAAGACAAAGGCTCCGACGAACCCTGACCGCGTTGCAGCCATTCTCGACGCTCTCCAGAAAACGTACCCCGATGCCGTCTGCGCCCTCAAGCACCGCAGCGCGTGGGAGTTGACTGTCGCCACAATCCTCTCGGCGCAATGCACCGACGTTCGTGTCAATTTGGTCACGCCAGCGCTCTTTGCAGCCTTTCCCACGCCAAAGACGATGGCAACAGCTTCCTTGCCGGAGTTGGAAGAACTCATTCGCACCACAGGCTTTTTTCGTAACAAAGCGAAATCGATTCAGGGTGCTGCTCGCTGCGTTGTCGAGGTCTATGGTGGCAAGGTGCCGCAAACGATGGACGAGTTGCTCAAGCTGCCCGGCGTAGCCCGTAAGACTGCAAACGTCGTCCTCGGCTCGTGGTTTCAGATTGCCGACGGTATTGTGGTCGACACGCATGTGCTGCGCATCTCGCGCCGTCTGGAGCTGACAAAAGAGACGACGCCTGAGAAGGTGGAGCGTGATCTGGTGAAGATCATTCCGCGCGATCACTGGATCGCTTACTCTCACGAGATCATCTTCCACGGCCGCCAGATCTGTATCGCCCGAAAGCCGCGCTGCGCCGACTGCACACTCGAGACGCTCTGCAACTCAATCGATAAGACGTGGACATCGCACTAAGCGATCAATAAAGTTTGGGCTTTCGATGAAGCTGTCGGGCGTGCCATCTTCGGCGTGGACGAAGGTGACATCTGACGGATCGCGGCGCGGTGTGTCGACAGCGAACACGACGAAGGGCTCCTCAAGAATCGCCGACGTTCCATGAACCGTGTTTTGTTTGAAGAAGATGAGTTGGCCCGGCCCTACATCGAAGATCTCATCGCCGATAAAGAAGGTCGCGCGTCCTGAAATCACCATCAGGTATTCATCGCAGGTGGCGTGAAAATGCGCCGCCCCGGTGCGATAAACGCGAAATACCCTCGCGCTTGCGGCCTTCTCATCGGTAAGTCGCGTATCGATCAGCATGGTCTCGGCAGTGGCAGGAAAATTGGCTGCAATTTTATGCAGGTCGAACAGCGCCGT
>JBDTDX010000332.1:0-6455 GCA_039922815.1 Granulicella sp. | reverse complement strand
CGTATTGAACCAAGTGGTGAGCGTACGCTTTCCGCCGGACAGAGTCGGATTGCCAACCAGATTAGGACGCATCAGCTGGCTGAAGGTGCCGGACGTATTATTCGCAGAGCGAACCCAGACCTGCTGGCCAGACTGCTCGGAGAAGATGCCAGCAACTTCCCAACCACCAATCACCTGACCCACGAAGCCTCTTTGCGCAAAGGCGCGGCCAGGACCGAAAGGTAGATCGTAGATGCCGGAGAGGACCAGCCGGGTGGGGATGTTGGCCAGACTGATTCCGCGCTCTGCCTTGCGGTTGTACTCATCCTGCGGGTAAAGACCGCTGAAGTTATCGTCCTGCTCATCGATGAATTTAGACCATGTGAATGCTGCGCGCAGAAGGAAACCGTTGGAATAACGCTTCTCTGCCTGCATGAGTAATGCGTTGTAGCTGGAACTCTGGCACTCGCAGAAGTAGCCTACGTTGGCATACTTCGGAAATGGCCGCATGCTCTGTGTGCCACCACCTGCCGCCTGAACCACGCCTATCGGAATTTGATTGTATTGCGCATTCGCCCACAGGTGGCGCGATACGCTGTTCGTGTATCCGATCATCGTCAGGACGCGTCCCGGCAGTTCGTGCTGGATGTCTAACGATACCTGCTGGAAGTAAGGCACATGCGCATTGGGGTTGTCGTAGAAGTGGATGAGGTTATAACCAAATTGATCGTCAGGAATGGCCGGAGTTTGTGAAACGACAACAGCAGGCGCTATGCTCGCCGATTGCAAGACGAAGTTGCGGTCCTTAGGAAAGCGATCGTAAGCGGAGGTCGCGCGTCCCGTAAGCGGCGAGTAGAAGATGCCGTAGGAGGCGCGTACGACCGTTCCATCGTGGAAGGGCTTCCAGGCAAAACCGATGCGAGGGCCAAAATTCCCCCATTGGGTGTGCTGAACGCGATTGGTGCCAAGCTGCCGCATGGTGATGACCTGGCCTGAACCGAGGTCGAAGTTGGAACCGTTGTAGTTAGTCTCGTTGGGGTTTTGCTCCACCTCATAGCGAAGGCCGAGGTTCGCGGTGAAATTAGGGGTGATCTTGTACTCGTCCTGCCCATAGATCCCGAAGTAATTTGACCGTCCATAAAAGCGGCCACGATTCGGGTCGGCGCTGTATTGGCTCGCCTGTCCCAGCAAAAAGCTCGCAAAGGAGTTGCCGGTGTTACTGTTCGAGCCGTTAGCAGTCTGTAGCGTGTTGAAGTTGTACGAGGTGGCCGTAAGCTGTAAGTCGTTGATACGGAAGCGACGGAAATCGGCTCCGAAACTCATGATGTGCTTCCCTTTGACGAGGCTGACATTGTCGGCGAGTTGGTACTCTTCCTGGGTCGGGTCGAATGCAGGGGAGTCGCCGATCGAAGTATATCCGGCTGGGGCAAATGTAGGCAGCGCCGCCTGGGCCAGGTTGGGAATCTTGAGGCTGTCGACGTTGGTGGACGGCGTCAGACGATTCAGCTCGCCCCGAAGTCCTCCAAAACGGAAGTCATTCACCAGGCTGGAGGAGATGGTGTGAGTCCATGCAATCGCTGTTGTGTAGAAGGTATCGACCTCTCCGAGATTGCCACCTGCAGTGGCAAATGGTCGCGTGCCGATTGAGTACGAACGATCGTAGGAGAATCGCACAAAGGCGAGATCGGATTTAGTAAGTTGTGCATCAACTTTGCCGTCTATCTGGTCGTGGTTCGATCCGCCGGATTGCAGATTGGAATAATTCTGCGAAAGGCCCGGGCGGTTGGGCTGTACGTAGAGTGCTGCTGCATTGGCCGCAGCTGGATCCCAACGGGATGTTGGGATCTTGTTGCCGGGGAAAGGATCGCGCACGGTTGCCCCGTTAACGGTCCTTGTCGTCGCAGGATCGAAGATCTGGTTCTTGTAGAGCGTGCGGCCAAGCGCATCGGTACCGACGGCAGCTCCCAGGACGTCGGAGAAATCTCCCTGCTGCTCGAGCGCAGTGGGTAGCGTCAGGTTGTAGATGACTTGATTCCTGACACGCGTGCCCTGGTAGTCGGCAAAGAAAAAGAGCTTATCCCTTTTGATGGGACCGCCGATGGTTCCGCCGTACTGGTTATAAACAAGATGGGGTATCGTCGTCGCGAAGTAGTTACGCGCAGCACCCAGACCGTCACCGTTGTAAAACTCGAATATATTGCCGTGATATTGATTCGTTCCGGATTTCAAGGTCGCAGTGATGATGCCGCCGGCTAGCCGTCCATACTGGGCCGGGATCCCATTGGTGATGACGGCAAATTCCTGGATAGCATCGAGATTGGGAGTGATAACGGTCGAGCCTCGCCGCGGGTCGGTGTTCGAAGTACCGTCTAGGGTAAATTCATTGGTTCTCGCGCGGCCGCCACTGAGTCGCGGCTGACTATCCGAACTCGTGCCATTGCTGACCGCCGATTGCGTGACCCCAGGGGTGAGCAGGGCCAGGTTGAACGCCGACCGACCGCTCAGTGGTAGCTCTTTGATGGTCCGCTCATCGATCACGGTGCCGACAATGGTGTCATCGGACCGCACCAGGGGCGCCTCCGCGCTTACCTGAACGGTCGACGTAACGCCGCCTATCATCATCGTCATGTTAAGCGAAATCTGGTCGCCAACCCTCACCACCACTCCAGTCCGGGTTGTGTTGCTGAATCCATCTCGATGCGTGGTGATCTCGTACGTTCCGGGACGCATGCTCGACAAGACGTAGATGCCGCTCTTATTGGTGCTGACGTTTTGCACAATACCCGTGTTGAGTTCACGCGACGTGATGTCGGCGTCAGCAATGGCGGCACCGCTGCTATCGGTGACCGTGCCCTGTACGACTCCGTACACGCCCTGAGCCGATGCGGTAAAGCACGCGCTCGTGAGTAGGAGAAGGGCTGCAAGGAAGGACATAGCGGTTCTGTTCATGGCGTCTCTTTTCTGAAAGGAAATCATTTTTGTGGAAGGAAGATGATTTTCTGGAACAGCGCTAATACTACAATTATTTTTGATGGAGTGTCCACACAAAAAGCCTTGAAATCGGCATTGTGTCGACATAAATAATCGATGCGATCAACAGAGGCACAATATCTGGAAGCGTTGGCCCTGAGCTGAGAGGGAGAGCGACGTTAAATGGGTCGGATTGCGCGACGGAGAAGGGAAGTCAACTGCACCGTTTCAAGAGGCGTGCCGTCAGCGCGGATGAGACGAGTAAAGCGGAGAGCTAAAGTTTGAGGACTAAGGACCGCTTAAGGCGAAGCGCAAGCCTGACCTATTGCTCTCGCTAAAAGATGTCAGGAAGGTGCAGTCGCAGGGAGGCTTCGCGCCGCGACTCATCGTATTCGATCAACAACTCTTTTTGACTCGCCTGCAGGTGCTCGATAAGAGCGGCGCGCGCGGCCTCGGCATCCTGACTCCGTACCGCATCCAGAATGGTTTGGTGATACTTCGCAATGCTTTTGAGGGTTTTGGCGTCGTGGCCACGGCGTTTGATGCTGAAGACGCTGATCAAAAGACGTGTCTCCGAAATGATCTTCTGCAACCGGGAGTTATGGGCCAGGCTGACCAGGAGCGCATGAAAACCGAGGTCGGCCGCGATGAATCGCGTCATCTGATCATGACTTAGCGTCTCCTGCTTCGCTTTGAGTAACTCCTTCTCAAGATCGCTAATTTGGTCGATGGTTTTTTGAATGCGCTCACGTTCGGTGGGGTGCATCGGCTGAAGCGCCGCCTTGGTAACGGCATAGAGTTCGAGCGCTTCGCGCAGTTCGTACAATTCGATGATGTGCTCGCGCTGAACCTGCGCTACCGTCATGCCGCTGCCGGCATTTTGTTCGAGAAGTCCTTCGGCCGCGAGCCTGTTCATCGCTTCGCGAATTGGGGTGCGGCTGCTGCCAAGCTCCGCTGCTAGTTGTAACTCCGAAATACCGGATCCAGGGGCCAGTTGTCCTGACGTGATCTGCTGCTGGATGTGGTGGTATGCACGCTCGCGAACAGAGGCCGGGCGGCCTTCTTCGAGCTTGGCCTTTCGTTTCATAAGCAAAAGAATACATGAGGCTTATTTGGGGGGCTGCCAACTCTTCGAAGGTGCGCGCATCTGAGCCACTGACGCTCGTTACTGACTCAGAACGCGCAGGCGGACGATACGTCCTCCTCTGACCCATTCGACAACATAGATGGTTCCATCAGGCGCGACAGCTACGGCGTGCGGTGCCACAAATTTGTTGGAGCTGGTGATGGACGGTGTGAGATCGTCTGGCCATCCGTTCAGTTCAGGCCATCCCCATCCTTGCTGTGCTGGCCAGCCTTCTTCGGGATGAACCTCGTAGTTGGTTCCGTAGCATGCCGATACGTTGAGCGCATCGTCCAGCACCTTCAGACTTCCGAAGAGTTCAGGCACATAGATACGTCCTTGGTGGAAGGCAAATGCGCAGGGGCTGTGCGCGATATCGTCGCGATGAAACAAGTATTTGCCATCGCTGCTGTAGACCAGAATTCTCTTGTTGCGCCGGTCCGTAATCCAGAGAGTCCCGTTCGGATGGAAGGCGATCCCATGCGGGCGGGCGAAGGTGCCGGGGCCTTCTTCTCCGGTAAGCGTGCCGATCAAATCGCCATTCTTCGAGTAGCGGCGGATGGTGTTGGACCCATATCCATCTGCCACCAGAACATCGTGTTCCAGGGGAGAGATCGCGACACATGTGGGAGCGTATATCCCGTCCGTTGCGGGAGGAGGCGCAATGCGCTGGTGCACCTTGCCCTTTAGATCTCTCCTGGAAACCTCGCCGCTGATCTGGTCAGTGATCCAGAGATATTCGATCCCATCCTCCTCGACGAGGGTGAGGCCGTGCGCCCCGCCAAGTCCCTCGCCCCAGGCATGGACAAGTTTGCCGGAAGGATCGAAGATGTGCAGCGCGGGAGAGGCCTGTGCAAGCACCGCAATATTTCCATCACGGAGCACGGCGACACCATGAGTCCGGCTCCCCAGTCCCTGATCGTGCGCTTTCGGAATGGAAGCCCAATCTGTGGTCCATTCGATCGAAATAGCAGTATCTCCCTGGAGGCTGTTTGCTGTTTGCGGGACTTGAGGAGCGCTTGCTCGGGTGGGTGGCTACGCCAGGATCGTTTTTTAGATGCCCCAGCGCTTACGACTTTCCTTCGCCGGCTCGAGTTTCGAGGAAGGATCCCAATACGCATAGTGCTTTTTGAGTGGCGTTCCCTTCCAGCGTTCATCGAAAGGCTCTGAGGCAAGCTGGTAGCGCGCGTCGGCGCTGATGCGATAGCGGTCGGAGGTATTCGCCAAAGAAGCGTGAAGAATATGCATGCCGAAGATGAGCACGTCGCCGGGATGAAACTCGGTGGTGGCCCAGTGTCCGCCAAACTTGTTGACCATCTCCATCGGATCTTTGCTGAAGTAGCCCTCGATCAGATCGCGATCCACGTCGGAGGCCCAATAGGTATTCTTCAGGCCTTCAATCTTGTCCGAGTTCAGACAGAGCACGATCGGTCCTCGGTCCAAAGTCACGTCGCCCATCGGCGTCCAGCAGGTGTAGAGGTTCTGTGTGCCCCGGCCCATGAAGACGATATCCGAGTGAATGGTGGACTCGGCACCCGTGCCGGCAACACGCATCCATTGAAAATCGAATGTTCCCGAAGGACCGCCCAGCAGCGTATCGAAGAATTCTGGCACGGCCTTATCGGCGAAGATCGCCTGCACGGCTGGAAGCTGGCGGTACTCCTCGTTGGCGCGAACGCCTGTCGTGCTTGCACGTAGCGCGTCGGCGTTGATGACGCCATCCATCAACTCTGAGCCGGGCTTCAAAAGACCCCGCGACTTCATGGTTTCGAGGATCTGGCACCGAGCTGCAAGGATCAGCTTGGGATCCCGAAGTTCGCGAATCAGGAGGTACCCATCCTGTTCAAGGCGCTCCCGTAAGGCCGCTCCGTCGTGCTGAATATCGTTCGAATCGCGAAGATCGGCGGTGAGATACGGTCCGCCAACTTCCATGTCGTTTCCGAAAAACTTGACGTTCATTTGCGATGCTCCTTTGTGCAGTCTGCATGCTGCTCGTGAATCTCACTTTATATGATTTATTTCATTAAATACAAGATATTTCAGAAAATAGTTTTCAGTCCCGGAATCGGCTCATAAGCTGCCACCCCGGCAGGCAAGCTGTGATTGTGGAAGTGATTTCCAAGCTCTCGCTCTAACCGCCTTTATTCCGATAATCTTGTGCCATGGCCAGAACGGGAAAGAGCAAGAGCGACAGCGAACCGAAGATCGCGGACAAGTTGACCGCGCAACGGCAGACGCGACAGGATAGTAGCGAAATCGGTGACGACGAGGGAAAGAAGTATTTTTCTCGAGCCGTGGGCAAGGCTTTCCTGATGCTGGATATCTTGAAGGAGCGCGATGAACCTTCAAATTTGCAAGAGATAGAGAAGGCGACGGATCTGAC
>JBDTDX010000331.1:0-4563 GCA_039922815.1 Granulicella sp. | reverse complement strand
TGGCGTCCGGATGGCCGAAGGCTATGTTCTGGCGGACGGTGTTGGAGAAGAGGAAGGTCTCTTGCGGGACGAAGCCGATATCTTTGCGGAGCGCAGCTAACGGGAATTCGCGGATGGGTCGTCCGTCAATCAGCACTGTTCCTGGTGCGGCATCGTGCAGGCGTGGGATCAAGCCAACCATGGTTGATTTGCCGGAGCCGGTAGGGCCGACGATGGCTAGGCTACTGCCTGAAGGGATCGTGAGATTGATATCGTGCAGGACGGTTGGGCCTTCGGCGTAGGCAAAGGTGAGGTGCCGGAACTCGATACTGCCTTCGAGTGTTGGCGATGACTCAGGAGAAGAAGCAGATCCCTCTGCTTCGCTGCGGGATGGCAATGCAACTGAGGCTGCTAATGAGAGTGGATCGTCCCAGATGGCGGGTTCCTGCTTGAGCAGTTCGTCGATGCGGACGACCGAGGCGGTGCCGCGCTGGAAGAGGTTGACGACCCAGCCGACGGCAATCATTGGCCAGGTGAGCTGCACCATGTAGACGCTGAACGAGGTGAACTGACCGACCGTAATGTGGTGGGCTACGACCTCATGTCCGCCGACGAGGAGGGTAATCATGAGGGAGAGGCCAAGCACGAATTCGAGCGAGGGCCAGAGCATCGCCATCAGGCGGACAAGGAGCAGGCTGCGGCGGATGTACTCCTGATTGGCGGTCTCGAAGGAATCGATCTCGGCGTCTTCCTGGGCGAAGGCGCGGATGAGGCGGGCTCCGGAGAAGTTCTCCTGCGCCTTGGCGGAGATGTCGGAGAACATGGCCTGGATACGTTCGAAGCGCGTGTGGATGCGGTTGCCGAAGTACTGGACGAGTACCGAAGCCATGGGAAGCGGAACGAACGCGATGAAGGTGAGCCGGTGGCTGATGCGGTACATGAACGGCAGCGCGGCGCAGGTGAAGACGAGCGTGTTCGCGCTGTACATGATCGCTGGGCCGAGCAGTTGGCGGACGGCGTTGAGGTCGTTGGTGGTGCGGGCCATGATGTCGCCGGTGCGATGGGTGTGGAAGAAGCTGGCAGCCTGGCGTTCAAGGTTCGAGAAGAGATCGTTGCGGATGTCGAATTCGATCTCGCGCGATGCGCCAATGATGACCTGACGCATGGTATAGAGAAAGACGGCACAAAGTGCTGCGAGTACCAGCAGACGAAGGCTGTGGTCGAGAATCTTTTGTTGCGTGAGGCCGTGCTGCATATCGTCGAGGGCATGGCCGATGACGAGCGGGATCAGGACCTTGAGAACGTTATAGAGAATGGTCGCGACTGCTCCCAGCGCGAGGCTCTTCCAGTAGCGTTTGAGGTACGGGAAGAGCGGTCGCAGGCGTGGGAACATGAGGGAACTGGTCTCGGGTACTGAGGATTGGACGTGTTAGTTGGTTGGAGGATTCGCGGGTGGCGTTTCGGGCTGCGTTGGTGGTGTAGTCGGCGGTGGGGCTTGCGGCGTGGCCGGTGTCGATGTTGGCGGCGTTGCGGGCTCCGCTGCTGGCTTGGGTGCGGCTGGAGGTGTTGGCGGTGCGGGCGGCGTGGCGGAGAAGCCGACAAGCTCAATGTCGAAGATCAGATCGGCCCTGGCAGGGATGACGGGTGGTCGACCTTCGTCCCCGTAGGCGAGCTGCCATGGGATGAAGAGGCGTCGCTTGCCACCGACGTGCATACCGTCAAAGCCGGTGTCCCAGCCGGGAATGACCCGGTGTGCGCCGTAAGGAAAGGTGATGGGCTGTGCGCCGGGGTGGTCGAACGAGGAGTCGAACTTTGTGCCGTCTTTGGCGAGCCAGCCGGTGTAGTGAACGGTGTAGAACTTCTCGGGCTCGGCGAGCGGGCCGGCACCAATCTTCGTGTCGATGTAGCGGAGCGAATAGAGAGGCTTGGCGATGCCAACGACCTTGGGGATGCTTGCGGGCAGCGCACTGGCAGCGGCGACCGGAGCGCGATGATGGACAGTCGGCTTCCTGGCGGCGGGTGTCTGGCTAAAAGCGAGCGTGGCGGGAAGAGCGGCGAGGAGGAAGGCGGAGGCGAGTCTCATTATCTCTATCGTAAACGGTGCGAAGCGCTCGTGGGGCGGTAGACGCTCTCCTTTGCTTGATGTTTCTTCGGGAGATCAGGTCGGTGTACGCAGTAGGAGGTAGGTGCCGGCTATGGCGAAGAGAAGGTCGGGCGACCAGGCGGCGAGCATGGCGGGCAGGGTATTGACATTCCCCATGGCACCGAAAGCCTGATCGACGACCCAGTAGGCGATAGCGAGGCCAATGGCGGTGGCAATGCCAGCCAGGCCGCCACGCTTGCCCACGGAGAGCGCGAAAGGGATGGCCAGGACGGCCATAACTAACGTGATGAGAGGGTAAGCGACCTTGCGGTCCAGTTGAACAGAGAGGCGCTTGGTATCGAAGCCGGACTGGCGGAGGTCGTCGATGTAGCGCGAGAGTTGGGTGTAGGACATCTCCTGCGACTGGAGGCTTTCCTTCTTGAAATAGGTGGGGGCTTCGTGGATCTCAGAGAAAGTGGAGATGGTGAAGGGCTGAAAGCTGGAAGTAGTTTCGCCGCTGAAGGTGCGTTGCCAGCCATTTTCGAAGACCCAGCGGTTGACGCGGTCATCCCAGTGAGCGCTCGAAGCGAAGATGCGGCGGGTCAGTTTGAAGGTGGTGGGGTCGAACTCGAAGACAGTGAGATTCGCGAAGACGTTGCGATCGGGATCGAAGAACTGGTAGTAGAAGATGCGTGTGGGCTCGGAGCTCCTCGCAGAGCTGGCGTCTTTTTCTGTCTGTCCGGAGATCCACTTTCGATCGGGGCGGAGGAAGGTCTGGGCAGGCTTGCCCTTGATGACGGAACGTATTGCCTCTTGCCGGCGATTGGCGGCGGGGAGGTAGAACTCGTCGAAGGCAAAGAGCGAGACGGCGATAACGGCAGCGAGAACAAGAACCGGTGTAACGACGCGATAGATGCTGATGCCGGAGGACTTCATTGCGGTGAGCTCAGAGGATTTGCTGAGCGCGCCGAAGGTGACGAGGACGGCGACGAGCGAGCAGAGCGGGGTGACCTGGGACAGGATGAAGGGGATGAGATTGAAAAGATATTCGCCGACCGTGACGAGCGGTGTGCGGTTGCGGATCATGTCTCCGATGAGTTCGAAGAAAGTGAAGATGATGAAGAGCATCACGAACGAGGAGAGGACGAGCGCGAAGTTGATGGAGTACTCGCGCATGACGTAGTCGTCGAGCAGAAGGGGAAAGTGGATGCGGAAGTTGCGGCGGAAGAAGGCGGCAAGATCTGCGGGGGTGTCTGTTGCCTCGGCGTCGCCGTTTTTCCGGCTGAAGAGGCGGCTGATGCGGCGGTTGAGAGTGTGGCCGATCGAGGAGAGCATAGTGAGAGCAACGCCGCCGCGTGAGAGCTGATGGAGGAGGAAGGCTCCGGCAATGGCAAACAGAAAGTTCGCTCCCCAGACGCCGATAATGGGTGGAAGCTTGCCGGATTTGGCGAACGCTACACCCACTGATGAGAGGAAGTAATAGATGAAGACGAGCAGGATGGTGAGCACGAAGCCGGTGCTCTTGCCGCCGCGCTTGGAGGAGAGGCCGAGAGGTACTCCGACCAGCATGAGAACGAGGCAGGCGAAGGGGTAGGAGAAGCGGGTGTTGAGCTCGATGGAATAGGGGCGTGCCTGTTGGGAGTTTGAGGAGCGGATGCGTTGCCAGAGCTCTGGAAGAGTCATTGCGTGCAGCGGGGTGTCGTTGCGGCTGATGTGGGTGTCGTCCTGCGCACCGGTCTGGATGGGCAGGTTCATGGTGCTGAAGGTGGAGACGTCGTACTGGTTGGGGTCGGTGGCGGAGATCTGGTGTTGGCTGCCGTCGATGAGGTGCATGCGGAGGGTCTGGGCGTCGTCGGTGCCGCTGGTTCCGTTGACGACAAGCGCCTCGTCGGCGGTGGTGATGTGGGGCGTGGCTGGTTCGGTGAGGTCTGCGAGGAAGACGTGATGCCAGACGGCGGCACCAGCGGCGGGGCGGACATCCTGCACATAGAGGACGTAGTTCTTGAGGTCCTCGTAGAAGACGCGGGGCTGAACCTCGAAGGATGCCTGCGAGGACTTGAGGGAATCCTGCAAGGCGAGCAGACCGGCGGAGGCGCGGGGAGCGAGATAGACCGAGTTGAAGATGCCGAAGCCAAGCGCGGCGATGGAGACGATGGAGACGATGCGCACGAAGGCCCAGGCACCGATCCCGCAGGAGCGCATGGCGGTGATCTCGCTGTCGGCGGCGAGGCGGCTGAGGCCGAGCAGGATGCCGACGAGGACGGCCATGGGAATGGTGACGGTGAGGGCGTTGGGCAGGGTGTAGGCGAAGATGCGGACGACGTCCCAGAGCGAGGCGGAGTTGCGGACGACGAGCTCGAGAATCTTGCCGAGATCGCGCATGAAGAGCACGAAGGTGAACAGGGCTCCGCCGAGCAGGGCGTGCGAGACGACTTCGCGAAGGATGTAACGGGTGAAGATGCGCATGGTGAAATCGGTGCTAGCTCAGTGTAGCTGGTTCG
>JBDTDX010000330.1:0-2690 GCA_039922815.1 Granulicella sp. | reverse complement strand
GTGCCACGGAGGGTGGGCTGCCAGCGGGTGTCGTGGATGACGAAGCCGGCGAGGAGGTAGAGCATGGGCATGTGAACGAGGTAGAGGGTATAGGAGAAGCGGGCCGTGAGGCGGGCGACGTGCTCCCATAGGCCGTTGCGCGAGGGCTGGGTGGAGGCAGCGAGAAGTGCCCAGAGAAAGGCTGCGGTGGCGAGGGTGAGGGCGTAGTCCGACAGTTGGCGGTGTCTCTGGCCGACGGCGGTGCAGCCGAGGAACGCTGCGGCATAGAGAGTTGTTGCGACGAGGCGGGAGCGGAGGTTGAAGCTGGAGCGCGGGAGGATCGCGAGGAAGGCGCCGCTCAACCAGAAGGGAAACATCAACAGGATATCTTTGCCGACGAAGCAGGCGACGGCGGCAAAGGCAATGGCGAAGACGAGGCGTTGCGAAGGGCGATAGTGCGGGCGCAGGGCGAAGAGGCCAAGAGGGAAGAGGAGGTAATACCAGAACTCGTTGGCGAGGCTCCAGAGCGGGCCGTTGGTGCCGAGGGTGGGCACTGCTCCTGAGCCGAAGAAGGAGTTGCCTTGAAGGAAGGCGGCGTTGGCTAAGAGTGTGTGGGCGTTGAGGGTCTGCCATGCGTCCGGGCTGATGAGATGCTGTAGCACCGAACCCGCGTATGCAGGGTGTTGCGAGAGCAGATGGAGATGGATGGAATCCCAGAGCAGGACCAGGCAGAGGGCCGGGAGCAGGACCAGCCAGAGGCGGGTGAAGCGTTGGGTGAGGTAGCACTTCCATGTCCAGGTATCTCGCTCGAGCGAACGGAAGATGCTGCCGCCGACGAGAAAGCCGCTGAGAACGAAGAAGATGACGACGGCTTGATGACCGGCGGAGCTGAGGAGATAGGGGAGAAAGAGGGCGAAGCGGTGATGGAAGACTTCGTGATATTCGACGAAGAATGTGTGGCGTGTGTGGTCAGTGAGGACGAGCAGGGCCGCGGTGGCACGGAGGGCGTCGAGCGAGATGGATGCTCGCGAGCGCGAAAACGAGTTGGCTCCAAGGTTGCTCAGCGGTACGGGGGGCACAGGCGCAGATTACTGCGAACTGACACATTAAAATATCTCTAAATGGATAAATAGCTTGGTGAATTACCAAAGAAATCGAATGTTACCAAAGTTCGGTAGTACGCTACTCTTGGTCAATTTCATTTCATTTCTTTAGCAAAAGTAACCTTGGCGCGATATGCGGGTCACGATATGCCGGGGGAAGATGCTGTTGATCGCCCGCCAAAAATTTAGCGTGAGGAGTTGACGTCGCATGGCGGATTCTGGCAAATACGGCAGCAGGTCAATCCGGTCTAAGGGGTATCTTCCTACGCTTGACGGTTGGCGGACAATCTCCATCCTCAGCGTCATTCTCTTTCATGATGGTATTCACACTCTCGGACCGTTCAGCACGCAGTGGTTTTATTTGCACGGCTACGTTGGCGTGGACATATTCTTTTCCATCAGCGGATTGCTTATATGTTCCAAGCTTTTTAGCGAGGAGAGAACAAAGGTAGCGATCAATGTGCGTAGCTTTTATGTGCGACGAGCATTTCGCATCCTGCCGCCTGCAGTTGCTTTCCTTGCATTCCTGTTGCTTTTAGCTCATACGATCCATCTGGAAGTCGGCCTGCCAGAGGTCATCGCATCCTTGTGTTTCATGCGGAACTACACGTTCACCTTTACACACTTCCAGTCGATTTATCCTGGGTATACAAGTCATTTCTGGTCGCTGGCGGTGGAAGAGCATTTCTATCTCATTCTTCCTGCACTCCTTGTGATCAGTAAAAGACGTTGGTGGAGGGTCCCGGCGTTGTTTGCAATTGCCCTCGCAGTAAGTATCAACCGCGTGACCCACGGAGCTAACGAGCATACTGGCACGCGCATTGATGCGTTGTTCTTTGCTGCAGCAATCGCGATTCTGATCCAGAACCCTGTATTACGAACGTGGCTTACCCGATGGCTTTGGTTATGGCCACTGGTCGCTGGATTTATTTTGGTACTCGTTAATCGGGCTGAGTCCACGCATCTTCCCGGACTTGCACTTGCATGGCTTTTACCCTTCGTGATTCTGGGCACGATGCTTCGACCACAAAGCTGGTTCAGCCGCTTCCTCGAATTAGCACCAATGCGCTACGTCGGACGGCTGTCGTACAGTTTGTACCTGTGGCAGCAGCTTTTTTTTATCACGCATTTTGATGCCGGAGGCAGAGTGTCCGGGCCCCTGTCTCGTCTGCAAGCGTGGCCGTACAACGCACTGCTGGTGATTCTATTTGCCCTGTTCAGCTATTACCTGATCGAGCAGCCATTTATTCGCCTGGGGCGAAAACTTCTGACCCCAAAGGTGACCGACATTGGTCCTCAGCTAGAGCCACAGCCGCTGGCGCAATAAAGGTCCCCGTTAGCAGTGCGAACGGGGACCTTCAAAGGGGTGGGCCTGCCAATCGCTACTAACCGCTATTTATTGGTTAGCCGCGGAAGTTGGTGAACTGGAGTTCTACGCCGAAGTCGCCGGCGCGGAGCTTGGCCATGATTTGCTGGAGGATGTCGCGGTCTTTGCTGACGACGCGGACGGTGTCGCCCTGGATGCTGGCCTGGGCCTTGAGCTTAGAGTCCTTGATGGCGGCGACGATCTTTTTGGCGTTCTCGCTGGCGATGCCCTGCTTGAGGGTG
>JBDTDX010000329.1:0-2906 GCA_039922815.1 Granulicella sp. | reverse complement strand
CGCCTTCGCCAGAATGCTCTGCGGAATTCCCTTATCCGGAGTCGCCATAATTTCGTTGATCACATCGCTCGAAGCCTTCACCCGCTCATCCAGCTTAGCGTGGTCCTGGCCAAGCGCCACCAAAGAGGTGGCAGCCAAAGTAAGTGTGCACACAACATACGAGAACGTTTTCATGTCTTCACCTTTCATCCTGAATCCTGCTGAGATTTTTGCTGCTCACTCCTGCTGAGATGCAGGTGCCCACAAAAAGAGCAGCCATTGCGGGCTGCCCTTTTTGCTCATTTTCCATCAAGATTTGGGTTACTGATTCTTCGAAATCACAAAGAACTTCGCAACCGTCCGAACGAAGGGCCGTGCAGCAGGCGGCGTCGCCTTATTCCCCTTCAGCACCTGGTCGAAAGGAATGTTTGCGCCGTAGAACGTCCGCGTATCGTCCTGGTTCTGCGAAAGCACCGTGCCATCCAGATCGATTCCCGCAAACAATCCCTTGCTGCGCGAATAGGTTAAAAACTCGGCATTCAATTTCCAGTCCGTTCCAGCCTGCGCATTACGGCCAACCGGACCAGCTGAAGCAGCAGCATCGCCGCCAATCTTGAACTTGTTCTTCAACATGTCCTGAAGACCGTTGTCATTCATGGCCACCAGCACCAGGTCGGTCGATTGGCCGCCAATCTGGAAACCGAAGCTGCCGCCCGTCAACTGCACGAACACCGGCGCACTCCATCCCTTCGGCGTGCGGCAGGTCGCCACGCCCTGGCCATACTGAGCGCCCACAACAAACGCTCCCTTCTTGAAACCCGGAATCACCACCACACACTTCGCACCCGCCAGAATCGTCTGCGGAATTCCCTTGTCCGGCGTCGACATAATCTCGGTGACAACATCCTGAGCACTCGTCAGGCGCTCGTCAATCTTTTGCTTGTCTCCGGCTGCAAACGCAGAAAGTGAGGTCGCGGCCAAAGCTAAAACACAACCGACTGCATAAATTTTCTTCATTGGGGCAAACCTTTCGTCCAACCTCAGGTGTAATGCGTTCTTCCGCCTACTACCCTTCACTTCATTGTGACGGTCTGAACAGAGTTTTGGGTTGCATGAAGAAAAAAACAGAAATATCAGAGAGCCATCCTGCCAAAGGCTCACATCCGAGATCGCCCGACCTACCAAAAAAATGGGGGTTATACGATGGCCACCAGGAATGAATCCCGGCGCTACTCTTATAACCCCACTCTCCCAGGTCTGTGTTGCTGTTCTCTACTTTGAGGGTAAACTCTCGTATACGCAACAGTACCCACGTATTGATACGAAAGTAACCAAAAATGTTACCCATAAGTTAATCCGGAGAGCTTCGGAAGCGGCTCCGCTTGCTCCTCTGCCCAAAACCCCAGAATTTTAGTGTGTAGCTCTACTCGAACTCAAATAATGCATCGTCAGCGCCGTACGGTTGCCCACGCCTACCTTCCGCATCAGGCGGCTGATATGGGCCTTCACCGTACCTTCGTCGATACCCAGCATCATCGCGATCTCCCGGTTCGGGCGACCTTCGATCAGAAGGTTCAGCACCTGGCCCTCGCGGCCGGTAAACCGTGATTCGGCGGGAGGCGCTATCAACGGGCCATTCGTCACCGCTTCAATCAGCCGCGCCATCACCTTGCGCGGAGCCCAGATCGACCCATCGCGCACCACCTCGATACACATCCGTATGTCGCTCTCGCGCGCGTCATGCGAAAGATACCCCTTCGCACCTGCGCCAATCACCCGTTGCACGTATTCCTGGTCCGTCTCGCGGCCCATCACAATCACGCGCAGATCCGGCCGGCTACGGCGAAACGTCGCCAGCAATTCGAACAACCGCGGCGCGCTGTCCGCGTCAATCAACAGCAGCGTAAGCTCCAGCGAGTGCAACGCACCCGGAATACTCAGCGAAATCACACTCGAATTCGCCTGTTCGGACAAAATAACCTGTAGTCCAAGAACCCGCAGAGGATCGTTCGCGACAAGACCGACTTGTTGCATTGCCTGCTGCATCGTGTACTCCCTCAACTCACCATCCCACTTCTTTGTTAACGCCGGAAAAGAAAAGTAATCCAACACTCTGCGCCCAAAGATTACAACTTAGGTAAAACGATTCCCTGCTGCTTCTGGTATTTGCCCTTGCGGTCCGCATAGCTGATCTCGCAAATTTCGTCGGACTGAAAGAATAATATCTGACACAGTCCTTCATTTGCATAGATTCTGGCAGGCAAAGGCGTGGTATTTGAGATCTCCAAAGTAACGTAGCCCTCCCATTCCGGCTCGAACGGGGTCACATTCACAATTATTCCGCACCGCGCGTAGGTCGATTTTCCAACGCAGATCGTCAAAACGTCCCGCGGAATCTTGAAATATTCGATCGACCGCGCCAGCGCGAACGAGTTCGGCGGCACAATCACACTGGCCGCCGTCACCGTTACGAAAGATCTCTCGTCAAAGCACTTCGGATCGATAATGGCGCTATTCACATTCGTAAAAATCTTGAACTCGTCCGAAACCCGCAGATCGTAGCCATACGAAGACAGGCCGTAGGAGATCACCCCATCCCGCACCTGTTTCTCGCTGAACGGCTCAATCATGCCGTGCTCTGTAGCCTGTTCCCGAATCCAACGATCACTCTTGATGGCCATTGCCGTTCCCACTCACCTTTAAAATTGATATCTGCTCTCCCTAAGTCATGGCAACCAGAGCTTTTGTCGCGCCCTTCGTTGACTTTCTGCGGGAGTATTTCTAAGATCACAACTACTCGTGCCGTCGGCACATGTATCTTAATCAAATAGTAAAGCAAGACCGTCCAACGTAGCAGAGCAGCAGGCAAACAGAAGGACAAGAAAGGCGTCTCCCTTGATCAAGCAGGATCTCATTCAGCGGGTAGT
>JBDTDX010000328.1:0-3300 GCA_039922815.1 Granulicella sp. | reverse complement strand
ACGCATCAGAAAAAGAGCGAGGAGATGCTTCGACAGACGGAAAAGCTTGCCGTTGCCGGTCGCCTCGCAGCATCCATCGCGCACGAGATCAACAATCCCCTCGAAGCGATCACCAACTGCCTCTATCTGCTTTCGACGACGGACCTGGCTACCGAGTCGCGCGGCTATCTCGAACTCGCACAGAAGGAACTTGATCGGGTCACGCAGATCACCGTCCAGACCCTGCGCTTTTACCGCCGTTCGACGCGGCCCTCACAGACCGATATCCACGAATTGATAGAAACGGTCGTTGCGCTATTTGACTCTCGTCTTACCACGCAGCAAATTGCCGTCGTGCGGCAATTTCGAGCCAACTCTCTAATCCTCGCGCATGATGGAGAGATTCGCCAGATCATCGTCAATCTGATCGGCAACGCTATCGACGCACTCCCGGAAGGCGGCAACATTTTCATCCGCACCTCCATGGCTCGGGACTGGCGATCTGGACGAGAAGGCATCCGGCTCACGGTCGCCGACGATGGCATCGGCATGAATGGGGAAACCCGCGCCCGCCTCTTTGAACCTTTTTTCTCAACCAAAGGCATCACCGGCGCCGGCCTGGGCCTGTGGGTCTCGCGCGAGATTGTCGACAAGCATCAAGGCTCGCTCCGCGCGCGCAGTCGGCAGACATCTACAGAGCGGCGCGGAGGCACCACCTTCATCCTCTTCATCCCCGCCGAACTGGAAACTATCTCAGCCGAAACGTAGTCTGACGGTTACCGGGCTGCTTAGGACATCCCTTTCCGCAAGCTGCTTACGCCGTTTCTACTTCGATCAGCTTCGCTCCAGCATCCAGCTTCAAAATCCGAAAGCTACGAATTTGTCCCGCATGAACAGCTTCAGCCTTCGGCGCAGTTTTAGGAGTCGCACCCTTCCACTTTGCATTCAGCAGGGAAGTCAGCGACGAAAGATCCAACGCGCCTCCGGCACTCTGCTCGGCCACGGGAGCCTCTTCCGCAACGCGGCACTCCGCAAACACGCCTTCGCCCAGTTCGACTCTTCCGCGCTCGCCATTCACCTCGACGATGCGCCCGGTTACGGAGTCGCCAGCTGCATGTTCTGCAAAAAACTCCTCCAGTCCGGTCGGCACCATCTGCTTGATGCTCAAACGAAGCTGCCGCTTCTCCTTGTCGAACTCCAGCACCTTCGCCTGCACCACCTGCCCCGTTCGCAGCACATCCTGCGGATGATTCAATCGCTTCTCCGCCGTAATCTCGCTGATGTGGACCATTCCCTCCACGCCGTCGGCAATCTGGATGAAGGCTCCAAACTTCGTAAAGCTCACCACCGGCCCCTCAACCACTGCGCCGACTCCATACTTGCCCGCGCCCTCCACCCACGGATCGCCCAACGTCTGCTTCAACCCCAGCGCCATTCGCCGTTCCGCCACACTAATCCCAAGGATTACCGCTTCGACCGTCTCTCCCACCCTCACCAGGTCGTCAGCCTTGCGTACCTTCTTGGCCCACGACATCTCCGACAGGTGGATCATGCCCTCAATGCCCGGCTCCAGCTCCACAAACGCGCCAAACTCCGCAGTCCGCGTCACCACTCCTGTAATTCGCTGTCCCTGCATATATTTCTCATCCACCGCGTCCCACGGATGGGGCAGCAACTGCTTCATCGAAAGCGAGATGCGCTTGCTCCCCGGCTCGATCTTCAACACCTTCACTTCGACCGTCTGTCCAACCGACAGAACGTCCTCAACCTTCTTCACACGCGCCCAGCTGATCTCGCCGATATGCAGCAATCCATCCATGCCGCCCAGATCGACAAACGCCCCATAGTCCGCCAGGCTCCTCACCGTGCCTGTGATCGTATCGCCTTCCTTCACCTCGCCAAAGCGCTGCTCTTTCGCTGAGCGCACTTCTTCTTCCACAACAGAGCGCCGGTCGACGATAACGTTCTCATCCTCCACGTCGAGCGAAGTGATCCGGCATCGAATCGCCTGACCCACCAGGCTGGCCATCTCCGCTGCATCGCGGGCACCACTGCGCGAACCCGGCATGAAGGCACGCACGCCCACATCGACGCTCAACCCGCCCTTCACCACGCCGGTCACGGTTCCGCCAATCACTGCCTTCGCCGCAAACGCCTCTTCGAGCGACTCCCAATCCTTGGGCTGCTCCACCTTCAACTTGGTGAGTTCGTAATAGCCTTCTTCGTTGCGACCTTTCACCGTCACCACAAGCGCATCCCCGGGCTTCACACCCTCCGCGCCGCCTTCAAATGCACCGAGTGGAAGTACGCCCTCCGTCTTGTAGCCAATATCAACGAACACGGACTCAGCCGACACGGCGATCACCGTGCCCTTCAACTGCTTGCTGCCCTCGGCCACCCTGTGCGAGTGGCTCTGCTCATATTCGACCAGCAGGTCGCCAAAAGAGGGATCAATCTCAACGTTTGCTTCAGCTTCAGGAAGGGTTTCGTTCGACATGAAAAGGCAACTCCGTAAGGTGATTCGATTCCGGCTAGGATATCACCGCGACAACATGGTTTTCTTTTCGCAAGAATACGCAGCATCTTCGGATCGAGCCTGAATCTACTCGCCGGAAAGCTTCGCCGCCTCAGCAAACTCGCGTGCTGCATCGTCTCGATGGCCGGCCTCGCGATAAACTCTGCCCAGGAAAAAATGCAGTGCCTCGATCTTCGGCGTGAGCGAGATAGCCGTCTTCAAAGCGCCTACCGCTTCGTCGTAGCGCCCAAGTTTTTCGTAAGCCAGACCCAACTCCCGATAGACAACCGAGTCCCTCGAACTGCCGCCCGCTGCAATCTTCAGCAGCGGAAGCGCCTCAGACGCCTTATCTTCTTTCAGCAACATCATCCCCATGTCGAGATAAGGCTCCGGATCCTTGACCGTTGCGCTTTCCTGCATCGCAATCGCCGCGCGATAGGCGGTTGCAGCCTCATCTGGCCGCTTCAAAAGTTCATACACCAGACCCAGGTTGTACCTCGCTCGCAGATGCTGTGGATCGAGTCGCAAACACGTCAGCAGCGATCGTTCCGCATCCCCGCCATGCCCCTGCTCGTACTGCGTCCGTCCCAGCAGATACCAGGTCAATGGTCGATCAGGTGCACTCTTCGCTGCCGCAAGCAGCCACTTCTCCGCGTCCGGAAGAGCTTTGAGCTGGATGTAGTCCAGCGAGACGCCCAGCAACTCCTCCGGCCCGGGCGCGCGAAACTTCGCACCCTGCGTATATTCCGCCAGAGAATCTGCCGGCTTCTGTTCATGCAGCAGCGCAAACCCCAGCAGGAAATGTG
>JBDTDX010000327.1:0-13731 GCA_039922815.1 Granulicella sp. | reverse complement strand
AGGCATTCGCAGGCGGTCCCACCTACGATGTGCGCCCGATCTATGACAACCCTCAGCTGATTGCCCCTATGGGAACAACAGCGTGGGCATCAGATGGGCGGCGTTGTCCTTGATCACGACTAGCGCCAGTTGGTTCTGGTGTGACGCGACTTACAGACCGGAGTTCTTCTCCTGCGCCATCTGGCCCACCAATTAAGTCAACCCATGAGAGATCGGGTTCCCGCTGCGGTTCAACTTCGGCTTCGGTTGCCCCGCATCGTCCTTGACTATCTCATACAGCGTGTCTATGACTTCGCCGCGGTCAAGGAGCCACTTCGCTTTCAGGAGCAGTTCTCAGGCGTTCGTCATAAGCAAAGCGAACGACTCCTCTCGGTAGGAGAAGTTGGGCTTGTTGTAAATCTCGATCGCTGCGATCGCAGCCTGCACGGACTTCTCGGCTAATTGGGTGCTGAGAGGCATGGACCATAATACAGATGGGCAGGCTCGCAGAAATGTCGACTGAGAATGATCGTCAGCGTGTGAAACCGTTCCGCATGATCGACATCGTCGAAAAAGGCACCCACTGGGTAAAGCGGTGGCAGGGAGTCACGTTCACTCCGTCGCACCTGTTCTCGATGAATCGGTTCAAGCTGGACTCCGGCGCGTTTCAGTTCGCCACCGGCTGCCTGCTGAGTGGATACCTGGTCGTGATGCTTGTGGCCGCCGGGTACTTCGCGACCTATTACAGCAAGAATTTCCGTCGCACCTAACGCAATAAAAGCTCAAAGGATTTCCTCCCGCAATGAAAGCCTAGGATTCACAACCTCCCGGATCTTCAGATGAACATCGATTGCTGCCCCTCCGCCCACGTTAAGGATGTTGAAGATGAGCGGTGAGATCTTCTAGTCGCTGCCCGCTCAGGATGCGAATCGCGAAACAAAGCGGATTAGTCCTCATAAACGCCCCTTCTGTTGAGTGATCCACAATTCAGCACCCTTCTGCACTCATAGCGATTGAACGGCGAACGCCTAGATCATTCGTTTCTGTAGGTTGCGGAATGGACTATAGGATACCTCTGCCGAACTCCGGCAGAGGTGGACAGATGAAGTTTGGCTAAGAACGAGCCTCCAACTGCGGAGAGAATTTCCTCGGTGATGTTGGCTACTGCGTTCTCTATGGTTTTGAGTTCGTTTGATGGAAGCGAGATATTCGCTTTTTTATGCGGTACTTTCAGATTCTCTGAAATGATCTCTATGGGAAGCAAACCCGCATTTATGCGGGTTACTGTCTGAAAAAGTTCTATTTTTCTCGGTTACTGAGAAGCTATGGCGGAGAGTGGGGGATTCGAATCCGCATACTACTAAGTAATTTATTATCAATCATATATATTCTATGAACCACTATGGTGTCTTGCTGGTGCCCAAATGGCACTTCAGCGTCATCTGTGGTCGTATGTGTCTTCATCTCTGGCGCGGCGCTAACCGATATCGTCCGATGCCCTACCTACTGACGACCGCCGATGGAACGTAGCGCATCCGTTGCCTAAAGCCATGAGGGCGATGAAGGTCGTTTCCGATTTTCATTGCCGTCACGCTTCGCCAACCTTACACTAAATTGCCACAAAGGGCACAATCATGTGGTGACAGACTGCATATAAGGAATTTGTTGAAGAAGTATTTCTGGCTGTCTGAAAAACTGCCGGGGCACGCATGTCCCCTTGGTCTCACCGTCATTTACATTGGACGCGAACTTCGTGCGAATGTCGGTCCGGACGTGATACCTTGCAGCTTCTTTTTCTTCTCGTTCGCGAAGGTGCCGCGGTCTGGGAACCACGGTGAACCGGAAGCTATCGTGACTTCAGTTCAGCAAACCGACGAGATAGAAGTTCAATTAAGCATGACACTGTCTTTATCATACGATCGATCACGCAATCGTACAGCCTTAATTACTTACCTTGGAGCGCCAGCGGTACATGCCGGGTAAGCTCATGACTGCCATGGAGCAAACGAGCAAACTGAACTTTCTCGTCCATGCGGGGGTAGAGCACAAAGTGACGTAGGGCTTTCACCCGTTCGCCCGCCACTCGTTCGCGGCTGAACATCAAATGGATCGCGCGCAGTTAGACTCCTCTGATAGCAGACGTGGCCTTCATGCCTTGTCTATTGTAGGGCCAGGCCGATCGCTGCCCAGCAGCCCATATAGCAACATTGCTGCTAACGCCGCCACGCCAGCGCCGCCAGCGAGCGGCTTCGAATATCCATGCCGTTCAAATAGCGAACCCGCAGTCGCTGCTGCTGCGGCCTGCGACGAGGCTGTGACGATGTTTTGCATCGCTGCCGCATTGCTGCGCTGCTCGTCTGGGGTACGGTCCATCACCATGCTGTAGATACCTGGACCGCTCATCCACTGCACGCCGGTCAGTATCAGGTAAAGAACGCGAGCAGTTGCAATCGTTTCCGCATTAGCGAGCATAAAGAGCGAGATGCCAGTCGCAACTTGCATAATCACGACTCCAGGAATGGTCCCGATGGCGCAGTAGATCAGTGGTGCCATTAGAACCGCCCCCACTTGCACTAGTTGAGAAAGCGAAAAAATGACGCCAATCTGGCCAAGCGGCATATGCATGTGGCGTGCAAAGTAAACATTCGCGAACGGGGCAAAGAAACCCGTTACGACACTCCAGACAGCAATGGCTGGTAGAAATCGAAGTAGAAACGGCGTGAAGAGACGTTCCTTGCGCTCCTCTTCATACTCTCTCTTCAAGCTAAGCCATCTCATCGGGAGTGCGGCCAAAAGCGTAATCGCGCAAGAGATTAAGAGCACAATGCGCATGCCGTCCGCCGCATGACCGAAGAGGGCAATATTCTTCAGTAGCGCAGGCAAGCTTCCGCCGATTATCCCTGCCAGAGAACCGGCACCAATGCCAGTAGCAAATACGACGCTGAAGCCGAACGAACGATTCTCGGGAGTAGTGAGTCTCGCGATAGCAGGCGGGAGGCAGACTGCATTGACGCTGAGAATGAGGCCAGCGAGAGATGCAAGTGTGATCTGAACGCTCATCCCAAAAAAGAACGTGCGCAGCACACATAGCATTGGTATGCACACAAAGCATATAAGCAGCAGAGGCTTCAGACCCCATCGCTTTGCAAGCATACTAATGGGCAGGGCTCCCACAACGCTGCCTATGGTCAAAGCGGATGTAATAAAGCCCATACGCTTTTCGGTAAAGCCATGCTCCAACAGGAATAGGTTAAATAAGAAAAAATAGATGGAAAGCCCGAGATCAAAGAAGAAGGCGGCCGTAAAAAATATCCAGAAGCGGCGTCCCGGCTGCTTCTGAATCCAGGTATTTCGCGCTCCGCGTAGCCATCTGAGAAAGGAGCGGCCTTTCGTCGGAGATGTCCACAACAGTGTCATAGGTTTCTGTCTTGCAATTTGCCCTGTGCCAACTTTTCGAGCCGTTCTACAGCCCAGCCGAGATCCTGGTAGCACAACTCCAGGACATTGACCTCAAGCAAATTGTCGATTGCCGCATCCTGCCGCGCCTGGATCTCCACACCGCAGCATCCATACAAGGCACCACGCATGAAATGACCCGCGACTTCTTTGGAATAAGGAACTAACTCCTGCCGAGCCCCGGTGTTGCGATTCAGAAAGACGATCTGTTCGATATGCGCGCTGTGAGCACGAGGAATATGCCTTTGCGGAGTAGTGCAGAACTCGATCGAAGGTTTTCCCATCCCGATTCGTTGTGTCACTTCAATTCCATGGAGCTCTGGAAAGAACTCCACGGCTGGCGGACGAAAGCGTGCCTGGTTGCAGTTACCCACAACCATACGGTCTTTCCGGTCAAGCACTAGACAGCTGGCATCATCGGTTATGTATGTCCAACCGGCCTGCGCGCAGGCATAGGAAAGCGTGGACTTCCCTGCCCCGGAATCTCCGCAAAGCAAAATGCCTTTGCCATTCCGTGCGACACAGGCACCGTGAATGGCCGTAGAGTGGCGCGTTACAAGCTGGCATAGCACTGCGGCGTCGAGGAAGCAGTAGCGCAAATAGTCGAGGTGAGCCAGGGTCGCGCGAGTGACCCAGACGGTAGAAATCCCCCGCGTCAGATCGCACACGCTGTAGTTCTCAGCATCTGCAATATTCGTCAGAATGCCTTGCTGCATGCGGCATGACGGCGGAGAAGAGCAAGCCGACAATTCACCTTCGAACATGCCAATATGTATCTGGATTGGTGGCGTATCAAATAATTTGGGATAACCAGACCAACTCTGGGCAACGACATCGAGAATCTCATCCGAGTTAGTGGCGAACTCCACAGGAAAGCCGAGCGGATAGTAGATGCGGCGCAAAGGAAAATCCATATGCGCCAGCACAGGGTCTTCAACGGGCGCAGTTTGCTTCCGTCTTACTGCGTCCTCGATCTCTGCAATCATCGTCATGCTGTCCCTTCTTGATGTGTTGTCGCTCCACCTGTCTTGCTTACAGAAGCTAGAAGAGTATCTTGCCTGCAAACTGGATAATGCGCGGGTTGGATGTGCTGGAGATCTTGCCAAAAGAGCCAAACCGAAGATTGATATCCGGGTTGCCGAAATTCGGCGTGTTGGTCAGGTTGAAGAACTCCGCACGAAAGCGGAAGTTGACGGAGTCTGCGATAGGAAACGAGCGTTCGAGCGCGGCATCGATGTTGCGCTGCCAGGGCCCGCGAAGAAAGCCGACGCTGCTGTTGCCGAAGTCCGTATCCCCGGGTCCTGATCCGTTTGGCGCTTCGGGCGCATCGGGAAAGGCCGAAGAGTCCAGATAGCCAGTGGCAGCGCGTTGAGAAAGTGAGCCTGACGTTTGCGGATTTGAAATGGGCGCCGGGGCGCGGTTTTCATAGTTGCCGTAGACAAGGCCTGCGTTGCTATCGGAGATTGTGAGCGGAGAACCAGACTGCACCACGAAGATTGCCGAGAGTTGCCAATTGGCCAGAAGCAGTCGCGCGGGACGCAATGCGCGGAGGACAGTGGGCGTCTGATAGACCAGGTTGAACACACCGCGATTGGCTCGATCGTAATCGGCGAGACCATAGGCCTGGGCCGGATTGTTCTGATCGTTGGTGATTAGCCCCGACTCGAAGGTATCGGCATTGCCTGAGCCGCTGGTCTGGTCGAGAGCCTTCGACCATGTGTAGCTTCCCAGAAACTGCAACCCGTGGCTAAGGCGTTTCGTGATACTTGTCTGAAGGGAGTTGTAGTTGGCGGTATAGCTAGTCTGGCAGATCAGAGAGCCTGGGCCAACACCTTCAAAAGGTACTCGCTGCACTACATTTGCTGCCGTGTTCATTGTCTCGCCATTGATCGGGTTCTGCGGACTAGCAAGTTGAGCCTGGTTGAATTCCGCGCACCCCGAGACATGGACCGACCGTGTGCCTACATAGCCAAGCTCCAGCAGATAGTTGTGTGCAAGGGCAAGCTGAAAGTTGAGGTTGTACTCATGCGTGTACGGGTCGGTCACATGCGGAGAAACTCCACCAAGCGTAGGAACTCCTCCAGGCACCCGCTGCGTAAATGTTGGATAAGCTGAGGTAGGCGGCAGTACCGGGCTGAATGGATGAGCTAAGCTGGCCCCTCCGTTCGACGCATCCGAGATGAACTGAAAGGTCGAGAAAGGTGGTTGGGTCACCGTGCTCTCCACCAGGCCTGCGGAGAGCCGATCGAAATACATGCCGTAACCACCGCGTAGCAGCGCAGAAGAGCGCGCGTTGAGACTCAGTACAAATCCAACGCGCGGAGAGACATCGTGATACCCGCTAGGCCAAAAACTCGGATAGGAGGTCTTGATGACGCCGTTTGGCACGCTTCCCTGAAAGTTTGACGGCACGAGAAATCCACTCAAACTCCCACTCGCTGGAATGTTGGGGGTAGCGATTGTTGGGTCGAAGGTTGCCAGTCGTCCATGAATCTCCATTGGTGCCCCAAAAATCTCATAACGTACGCCAGCATTGAAGGTGAGGCGCGAAGAGGCGCGGATATCGTCCTGGAAAAAGACTGAAAAATCCGTATAGCGTTCGTCCTTGCGGAAGAGACCCGAGCTACCGTTACTAAGAGTAACGTTGCTAAAACCGTCAGGACTGCCATTCCCTTCCGCCGTCACGGGAGCAGCACTCAAGCCCAAAAGAAGATCACTGAAGGTACGAATATCCAACAGGCCATCGGTAGAAAACGGCGCATCCAACTCCACCTGGTGTCGCTTCACCTCAACACCTGTGCGAAAGAAATGTCTGCCGCGCGTGAGCGAGACCGTGTCCTGCCAGATGAACGAGTTCGTCACCTGAGACTGTTGTGCCGTGCCCGCATCGCCCACCGTAAATAGACCATCGACAGTGATGCCCGGCGCATGAATGTCTGCGCCTGCGCTGTCCGTCGGAGATACAGTACCCAAATCTGCTGTCGAAACAGGATTCGCAACCGAAGCCACACCGGCGAAGCGCAGATAGCCGAAACGAGCAATGTTTACGAGGTTGGGGTTGAAGACATGCGTATCAGCAAGAACAAGCATTGCGTTCTCATCCAACTCATTCGTTCCCCATCCGGGCACATTGGCGGCTGAAGAAGAGAAGGGCTTGATCGTTGGCGCTCGCGAATAAAAGAACCTTGCCGAGATCTGATTTTTACCGGAGATGATTTGATCGAGATTCGCTGTGTACTGGTCCTCCTTGTACTGCGCGGGAATAGAGAACGTAGATTGTCCGATCGGAAATTGCCCCGGATCAGTAGGCAGCAGTATCTGCGGAGAAGGCACGGCAAACTGTCCATTTGCAAGTTTGAGATTGAGTAGTTTGAGCGCGACTGGATTGATATTGGAGCCACTACAGTTAACCTGAACGCCACCGGCATGAGTGAGATAGCCCTCGTTTCCAGGGTGATTGTCCGGGCAGAACTGCGCGCCCAGTGTGGCGGCGGCGCGGTCGCTTGTAAGCTGCGGCAGGAACACCGTTACTTTGCTGCCAGCAGCCAGACCATTGCTCTCCTGAAGTCTCTGGTAAGCGGCGAAGAAGAAGGTCTTGTCGTGCAGAATTGGCCCACCCAATGACGCGCCAAACTGATTGTGCTTCAAAACCGGCTTCGCTTGGCCGTCGAGCTTGGAGAAGAAGTCGTTGGCATTGAAAGCATCATTGCGAATAAATTCCCAGGCGCTTCCGTGAAATCGATTCGTGCCGGCTTTGCTGATGGCATCGATGTTAGCTCCAGTACCCCTTCCATAGGCAGCGTCGTAATTGCCGGTCTGCACCTTGAACTCCTCGATTGTGTCGGGCGCAGGCACGGCCACACCAACTTCTTCGTTATCGTTCTTTGCAGAATTTTGGGCTAGATTATTGGAGTCGATCCCGTTGAACTGGATATTATTCGCCGTCGGCTTATTTCCATTTGCAGAAACATTCTGCGATCCGCGTCCGAGCTCGGCCGCGTCGGGAAGTGCCACCGAGACGCCAGGCGAGAGGGACAGTATCTGCGTGTAGTTACGATTGGCGAGAGGTAAGGCCATGATCGCCTGCTCATCAACGGCTCGGCCAAGGGCGGAACTGTGTGTCTGTGCAATCTCCGTATCAGCCACCACCTGGACACTCTGACCAAGCTGTGCAATCGAAAGACGAAAAGCCAAGGAGCTGACTTCGCTTACGACAACAGGAATAGCATGTGCTGTTTCTTTCTGGAATCCCGGAACATCCACGGCAACAGAGTACGTGCCAGGAACAAGAAGAGAAGCAGTAAAAACTCCCGAGGATGTCGTCACCGCATAGCGCAATGAATGAGTAGCCTCATTCGTCACCAGTACCTGAGCGCCCGAGACAGAAAGCCCTGTGGGATCGTAAACAGTCCCAGTAATCGCGCCCGTCCCAGGCGATTGCGCCAGCGTGATCGCTGTGGAGATTGCAATGCCTATGGCAATGGTCGAAACCAGTCGACGCAAGAATCGTGCATGCATGGTTGCTTCTCTTTCTGTGCTGGTGTTGCGTGGGTTCTAAAGCGTTCTGTCTGACATCTGACCGCGTCACTTCTTTATGGGAACAAGGGGTTGCGACATTACCGCCCCACGAGAAGAGAGGATGACTGTTGGTTCGCATGCGGGAAACTTGCTCGCGATAACGCGCTTCCAGCGGTCCGCTTCAATGCTGTAGAGGAGGCCCTGCTGAACGTGAAATCGCAGGCGGAAAAGAATGAACCGAAGCTGTACATACTCCTGATAAATTCGAGTGGGCAGCGAGTCCCCCGGCTCCGAATGCATCACACGTGGCACACGTTGGAAAGGAAGAAGCCTTCTTAGCGTGCGCCTCTGCGGTTGTCGCTCCCCTGGATTCAGTTCTCCCTCTAACAGCAGATAAAGCTTGGTGCCAGGGATATCCGCGAACAGAACATCACGCCCGTAATGTTCCGCCCAAAGCTTGATGCGAGGAGGAAGCTGCTCCACTGTCCAACTATCAAGTTCGGGAAAAGAAAAGGAACCGAATAGGTCGGTTGCCAACTGCACGGAGAGGCCAAGCGCAATAGGCGCAAGAGCATAGAACTTCGCAAGCCTCTTAAGTTCGGCCCAGAAGAACTCGTCGTTCTGACGCGTAATCACATGATGGCGAAACTCCAGTAGCCAGGAGGGCCGGGTCACAGGACTGCGCACGTGAGCGAGAATATGCATAGCCTGCGCGATCATCAGATCTGCAGGAGACAAAGCCGGAAGCCCTCTCCATGAACCAAGACGGTCGAGACGCAGGTCGCGGGCTACATCGACCGCATCCGTCTCATCTGCAGTGAAGTGGAGTTCTACGGAACGATGCTGTGAGGATTTATATTGGCCGCCCTTCGGAATTGCTTTTGAAGTTCCTGCTTTGAACTCCCAAGTCAATCTTGTAGCTATTGTTAGGAGATATCCTATTTTCTCCAGCAGCGACCGGCAGAGATCTCGATCTTCCGGAGCGATCAAAAAATCGAAATCAATCTGAAACCGCAAATCAGAATCAGGGCACGAATCCGGAGAGAGAGTAAATCCCTTCAGATTGGAATAGTGAATACCCTCCTGCGAAAATAGGCGGTTGATCGCAGTAAACTCGGCGAACATTGTTTCGCGGCGCAGTTTGTTATCGCAGAGCTTTTGTTCAAGATGCTGGATCACAGGCTGCGGCACTGCGTCACCAAGACCGGTCGCTCGCACATGCTCGAGAAAATAAAGGGCCAGTCCGCTCGCATCCAACCAGAACTCTGTGGTGGTCCAGTCCTTTAGGCTGAAGCTCGAGAGGAGCCGGCGACTCTTTTCAGGCGGGCTGGAAAACGTCGCAACGATTGTCTCAGCGAGGATGCGATTACCAGGATTTTTCCATCTCATCGCCTGAGCATAGCTACGCATTCATAACAACTTGTCATGTCGCTGTCCTGAAATTGTCACCACTTTGTCTCGTGTGAGGAAACCACGTCGCGACTTAGTAACGCGATCGTCGCAGTGACAAGAGAGTGACAAAAACCGGACTTTCTTGTGACACGAACAATGCACCGCATGGATAACATGAACTCATGTCACACACTCCCCCTCTTTTGTTACCACGCGTGCTCGTTAAACAAGCTTGCAGGGCGCTCTGTATCTTGGGTGCCCTGGCTTCCGCAGTTGACTTGTCTGCTCAGAACACTCCACTCGTCTCGGGGGGAGTAGGCTTTTTTACAAACACCAACGGGGGCAAAACTACCTACACGCCGACGCTATCGCCCGTGCTGGAGGCACCTGTCGGCAAGCATCTACTCTTCGAGTCGAAGGCTTACATCTTGGAAAGCTTCTTTCCAAAGGGCGGCAATCAAGGCTACGGCACCAGCCACTTTACTGGGGTAACCTACGCGCAGGGCGACTATCTATTATCCCCGCATCTCACCCTGGTGGGCGGCTACTATTTAATCCCGTTCGGCACATATAACGAACGTCTGGCGCCCATCTGGATCAGTAATTTTCAATCTGCTCCGTTAGTCACCAGCCTTGGTTTGATGGGTACTGGTGCAGGTCTGGGCGCCCAGTTTCGTGGCAACGCAATCGAAAACAAGCGCGTATCAATTGATTACGCAGCCTACTTCTCGGGTCATAGTGGAAATGAGCAGGTTGTCGCATCCCGCGCCACGGGAGGTCGCGTCGATCTCTATCTTCCGCAGCAGCGGCTGGAGATTGGAGTTTCTTATGGACGTCAGCTTGAGCGAAGCCGAACCAATACTTACGGCACTCATCTCTGGTGGCAGCCGCAACAACTTCCTATAAAGATACGATCGGAATACGCACACGGAGCCCATGCACAAGGCTACTGGGTGGAGATCGACTATCGTCTATCACAATTTGGCGGCGCGGAAAGCACGGTCGGAAGACTCGAGCCTGTCTTCCGTTGGCAACAGACCTTCCGCAACAGCTCCGATAACACCGACGGGCTTCCCGCAGCCAATACTCAACGTACTGACTTTGGCTTGGACTATCATCTGCCGCACGAGGTGCGCATCAACACCAGCTATGCACGGCAATTCTCGTCCACGCGCAACGTCAACATCTGGGAGACAGAAATCGTCTATCGCTTCTTGTTCCCGGCATGGAAAGGGAAATGATGAAGACAAGCAAGCTCTTACCTCTGGCAACTATTCTCCTCGCAGTTACAGCCGCGGCGTGGTCACAGTCAGCCAGCACACCGCAAGCCACCGCTAAAGCCTTGGCAAAAAAGAGCGCGATCCCTCTGGCCGAAGGCCAACGCGTCTTCGAGCAAAACTGTTCACGTTGCCACAACCCTCCCGAAGGATTCTCCTCGCGCATCTCCGGCACCATCGCGCGCCACATGCGAGTGCGCGCCGGACTGAGCGAACACGAAGAACAGGCAATCCTACGTTTTCTCAATCCTTAGAGACAGTGGTTGCGAGTGGCTTTTCTTCGATCGACTCGCGGCATCTTCAAAGCGATGAATAAGGAACTTTCAACTGCGGCGCAAGGTGTGTAAGGGCGTCTATTCGACGAATACCTCCGGTTTCAGTCTTATTAAGTGACTGATTGCCCGGTAGAGCCGTGCAGTAAGTTCTACTCCTCGGGTAGCATCGCATGCCAAGGTGCCATATGATAGCAGCGCTGGCCAATAGATGTGAGGGAGACAACGATGGACCGTCAAGGCTTGGAAAGATCAGCGGTTATCACCGCAATGTATTGGATATTTTTCACTCAAAGACGCCGACACCATGTGCGGCGCGTATGGATTGCTCCAGAGACACCGTCTTGGCATACTTAAGCTTCTTAGAAATCCATCCCTGGCGGCACCAAAAGTTCAGAGACTCATCACATATCACACCGCTTGGAGCCTTCCACCCGCATAGGCTGACTATTCCACTACATGGATCGTCAGCATCATCGCGCCATGGCCTGCACCGCAAAAATTCGCGCAATGCCCGACAAAAACCCCCGTCTTCTGCGGTGTAAATGGGACCTCGACGCTGGTCTTTTTGTCAATCGTTGCTTCCAAATTCAAGTCATCGAAGTGAATGCCGTGAGTTACATCCTCGCTTTTAAAAACAAGAACAACTGGCTCTCCCCGGTGAAGCGTTATGTCTGACGGTGTAAACGCGAAACGCTTTGCACTAATCTCAACCCGGGAAGGCTCTGTCTGTGCAGACACCGCGAAGTTAAGAAGGGTAATGGCGAACAGCAGGCAACTGGCGAGTGCGAGCGAAAACGATCGGAGCGTCATAGCTTTAGAGTACAGAGCCGCGACACTTCATTTGTCACCTCAGCATCAGCAGTTTGTCACGAGTTTGTCAGGCTTCAAAGGCCGGGCCCATTCGACCTTATATCCGTCTTGCGAGATGCTCCCTTCACCAAATGGCGATGTAAGTGTGAAAGGTTATCTGGCGCTGCCCGCCAGCGCCGACACGCAGTTGACCACAGTGACGGAATTACCAGATAGGATTGTCATCCACGAAAATCGTCGACTCAACCTCTAGATCAAATAGATCTCGCGCAGATCCGTGTCATAGCTTTGCCTATTTCAGGGCCTGGCAGCATCTCGTGGGACGTGCGGGCGCTCGTTCCGACTAAGTTTCAGGGACCATCACTGGATCGCCAGATCCAGCCGATTGTAACCTAGCGGCTGTTATGGCTCTAGATGATAACTGGCGAATGCATCTATCTGAGACCACGTTCCACCATGACAACGATCCGCTCACCCAACGCCAGCACCACCTGTGGCGGCATCGCGTGCAGCGGCCCCTCAAGTACTAAAAGTGCCAGCCCGTGCACTGTCGACCACGCAAGATACTCCGCTCCTTCGCGACCTTTTCCCGCCAGCAAACCGCTCTCTTGCATTCGATCCAACGCAAGCGAAAGAAGCTGAAACGGATTCAGGCCCATTGAAGCCGTATTGGCCGGATCAGGAGAATGAATCGGCGGTGGAACTGAGAAAGCCGCGCGAAACATCCCAGGCTCCCTCATTGCGAATCCAAGATACCCCATCCCCACTGCGCGCAAACTTTTTCGTCCAAACGCCTGCGGATCGCGTCCCGGGCGAAACTTCTTCATCTCATCTTCAATCGCCGTCGCCAGTTGCGAGAGGCAGGCCGATCGCACCGCGTCCAATAGCGCCGACTGGCTGGCAAAATGCCTGTATGCCGCATTGGGAGAGACACCTGCCTCCCGGGTTGCCTGTCGCAAAATAACTGCATCGGGTCCCCCAACACGCGCCATCTCAAGTCCGGCTGTAATCAGCGCGTTGCGCAGATCCCCATGACGAAAGGTCTTCCGTTTCTCGATAGCGACGGTCTTTTTCATTGTCTCTTCAAAGAAGAGTGTATCGCGGAGAAGAGAGTTGTGGACGGCATCCACTTTTGGGTGGTAGCGTATGTAAACGGTGTTTACTTTACAGCTATTACTCCCTTGACGGAAGGTGCAATATGGCAGGCGGATTCATCTGGTACGAACTCGTAACCAATGACATGGACAAGGCAGTCAACTTCTACAAGAAAGTAGTCGGCTGGGATATCAAAGACTCTGGCATGCCGGGCATGAAGTACATGCTTTCGGTAAAGACGGCAAAGATGTCGGCGGCATGATGACCTGGGCTGGCGCAGGTGCGCCTGAGATGCCTCCAGAGTGGATGGGCCACATCCACACTGCAAAACTGGATAAAGAATTGAAAGCGGTAACAGCGGACGGCGGAACCATTTTGAAGCCCGCTCAGGACATCCCCGGTGTCGGCCGTTTCGCGGTCGTGCGGGATCCGCAACAGGTGATGTACCTGCTCTTCGAACCCGGAAAGCAGGATGATCGACCAAGTCTGGATCAAATGGCAGTTGGCAATGTGGGCTGGCATGAGTTGCTCACGGATGACGCTGCCAAAGCCTTCGATTATTATTCCGAACATTACGGCTGGGTGAAGGACTCTGTGCACGACATGGGAGCCATGGGAGTCTACCAAACCTTTCGGACCGACAAGCCCCTCTACACGGGCGGAATGATGAATAGGAAAGGCCCTGGCATTCCCGAAGGAGTCTCCCCGCACTGGAAGTTCTACGTCTCTGTCGATGACATTGAGGCTGCGCAGCAACGGGTGATCGAGGCGGGAGACAAAGTAGTTATGCCTCCCCAGGACGTGCCCGGAGGCTCACGCATCCTTCAGGCCACCGACGATCAGGGCGGCCACTTTGCTCTGACTCAGGGACCAAAGTCCTAACCGCAATGTACTTCACACCCAGCAAGGCCGTTCTCCCTTTGCAGGAG
>JBDTDX010000326.1:0-5029 GCA_039922815.1 Granulicella sp. | reverse complement strand
TTTTGCGAACATACTTTTTCTACAGCTACGTTAGCCGTGAGAAGCATGGATACTTCCAGGTTCGTTGAGCTTGCAGACACACACGATTCTCGCTTTGATTCCGGCGACTATTCAAAAAGAGCCATTCGGCGTGCCAATCTGGTTGCCGATGAGTTGTGGCACATGATGCAATCTGCTTTCGCAACACCCCAAGAGACTGAAATTCTCTTTTCTCTCATCGATCATCCGAGCGCAGGACCGTGGATTGCTTTTGGTGCGTTGGAGCACCTAGACCTTGCAGAGCCCCGAAAAACGCGTTGTCTAGGGATCATTCGAGCATTGGCGCAGGGACGCAGCTTGAACGGTGCAGGAGCGGATCTCTGGCTAAGTCATCACGGCTATGGCGCGTAGCATCAAGTTTGAACAGCACAGCTGACCAGTCTTCATTGAAACACTCCTGAGGCGTTTGGAAGTTCAGCCTTTTCCGTGGCCTTGCATTGAGAGCGTCGCCAATCAGGCTGCACTCGCGCTGTGTGATCGCATCCATGCGGTGCCCTTGGGCAAATACTGACGAATCAATCCGGTCGTGTTTTCGTTCGTGCCCTCCCACGAATGACGAGGGTTGGCGAAGTAGAATCACACGCCGGTCTGTTGCTCGATGGTCTTGTAGCAATGGAACTCCGGTCCGTTGTCCGCTGTGATGGTGTGCATACGAGTGGAATGCTTGCGAATGAGCCAGGTCGCTCGCGTGGTCACGGATTCCATCGTGCGGTCTGGCAGCTTGCCGATCAGGGTGTAGCCGGTTCGCCGTTCCACCAGGGTGACTACGCAGTCCGTGCTGCCGGTACCCATGACCGTGCCGATTTCCCAGTAGCCGATCTCGCTTCGATCGTTGATGGCGGCGGGCCGTTCAGTGATATTCCCCTTGCCCGCAAGGCGTCGACGGCTATCGTAATGTCCGTACCGCTTGCGGCGCCGCTTCGCGGCGCAACGCAAGTACGCATGGAGCCATCCACCACGCTGTTTGTCTCTCCAGATGTGCTGGTAGATCGTCTCGTGACTGATCGACAGCAAGCGACGACGTTTGAGATGTCCGGCAATCTGCTCAGGGCTCCACAGGTGTGGAAGCAGGCTTTCGACCAGGCGAAAGTCCTCCGGTCGGAAACGACGGTTACGGCGCTACCGCCGACCCCGCGTGCGACGATCGGCCTTGCTGGGGCGGTAGGCTCCATCGTTGCACTGGTTGCGTCTGATCTCGCGTGAAATGGAGCTCGGATGGCGCCCCAGCTGGCGAGCGATGGCCGCTGCGCTGCTTCCTTGCTTTCGAAGCGCGGCGAGCATATACCTCGGAGGTGATCTGGCGATAGTTCATGGCGACGATCCTCTTCTGGCCGGAAAAGTTTCATCGCCAGTATCGCTGATCACCTCTCCTATCCATCCAGGGCGCGCCTGTGCACTTAGTATTTGAATTCGAGTACTCAGTATCATGAAAGGCAAATCATGAAAGACAATCGGACTCCCAACTACGGCCTGGATGCCCCGGTGGCGGTGCGCAACATGCTCATCGTCGCGGCGCTGGGGATCATCTCGCTGATCACGCGGCTGATGGGCGTGTG
Organism: Granulicella sp.; assembly: GCA_039922815.1. Taxonomy (GTDB): domain Bacteria; phylum Acidobacteriota; class Terriglobia; order Terriglobales; family Acidobacteriaceae; genus Edaphobacter. Next base: position 3,434 of record JBDTDX010000326.1, on the reverse strand, counting down.
GTCCGGGCAGGATGCCATCGCGGTGATCGCCCGGCCGTTGATTGCTGCCGGCCTGAGCTTCGGCGCGATGGCGTTGTGGATGATTTACGACAGCAAGTTCGGGAAGATACGCGAGCGGGACACATATCTGGACAAGATCAAGTGGAGCGGACACGAGCGCGTGCTGGATGTGGGCTGCGGGCTGGGATTGTTTCTCATCGGCGCGGCCAAACGGCTCTCGACCGGCCGCGCCGTCGGCATCGACAAATGGCAACAGGAAGATCTCAGCGGCAACAATGCCGCGGGCACCTTATGCAACGCGATGATCGAAGGCGTCGCAGATAAAGTCGAAGTGCACACCGGCGATGCGCGACAACTTCCTTTCGCTGATGCCAGCTTCGACGTGGTGCTCTCGAGCATGGCACTGCACAACATTTACAACGCGGACGAGCGGCGGACCGCCGTGCGCGAGATCGCGCGCGTTCTAGCACCTGGCGGGCGCGTGCTCATCGTCGACGTGCGGCACACGTCGACATATGCCGCCACGTTGCGTGACGCAGGGTTAACGGATGCGCGCTGCGTGCAAGGCGTGTTCTCTTATCTGCTGACGCTGATCACGTTCGGCTCGGTGGGATGGGGCTACGTGATCGGCAGCAGGGTGATCGGCAGAAAATCGTGATGCGAGTGAGACGTCGCCGAACATTTAGAGGTGGGCAATGCCCTCGATGAGTGAGAGAACAAAGGAGGTCATCCCCCGCTCGTCGCCGCCACGACGAACACACTGCGTCGCGGCCTCCCTGGTAACGTCGTATAACCATTCGGTCAAGTGACCGCTGCTGTATCGCCGCGGTAACCTGACACTCATCGTGGCAGGGGCCACTTACCTCAGACGTTGAAGCTGTAGAAAAACCCTTGCCGGATTGATTGACCACCAACGATGAGAAAAGTGACCTCTCAGATCGCTCTACAATCGACGCGCAGCACTTGGGGAGGGGTTCAAGTACCCCGGGAAATCGACCAAATTTTTGCGAACATACTTTTTCTACAGCTACGTTAGCGGGAAGACATCCATGCGTATCGGCAAAACGGCGTCAGCAGTTCTTTTCCTCGTGCTGGCTGCCAGCTCACAAAGCAGCTTTGCGGCTCAGGTCTACAAGGTTTGCACCACCCTGTCGCACGACGGCAAGGTTTTCGGTGAACCTGCGATCGTGGTTAAAGCCGACACCGATGCAAGTGTTGCCGTCTCTGGCCCGCACGGCTACAAGCTCCGGCTCCGCGTAACTGACGCTGGCGATGGCAAGCTCAAGATTTCCACTCAACTAAACTCGGCCTACGGAAAAATATCGCCGAAAATGGTGGTGTTGGCGGGTAAGCCCGCAATCGTTTCGGTCGGCAGCCTTACTATCGACATCACTGCATCCCGAGCCGGCAGCTAACCAATCCGCAAGAGACTTCCCGTCAATCCCAGCCGCATGATGCGTTTGCCCTCAGCTTTCGGGCCACTGCTGGTGATGGTGTGGTCCTGGTGCTGCGAACTTCGTGTCAGTGCTGCGCGGGGTCCAGCGAGTGTCAGGCTGCATTTCCGTAAACGGTCTTGTTGAGTCGATGCGGCCGACTCGGACCTGTGCATAAACTGCACCCAAAGACCTCTTTCATTCATCGGACTGTCCGTTGCCCGGGGATCGGCCGGTACACCGTCTGGACGTCCATCTGGTTAGTCAGGTTCTCTGCGGATCGGCCTGAGCCGTTGTCTACCGCATCGCGCTGACGATGAATCGAAAATCTGCTTTCAGGCCGCGTGGGCGGCTTGTTTGCCGGTGCATCGGATGGTTGAGACAGGCGCAGGGATCGTAGTCGACCTCGTGCGCCAGCATCGCCCAGATCTGCCGTGCGTGTTTGTTGGCGATGGCCACGATCACCTCATGCGTCCGTCGAGTGAGCGTATCCACCCTTGTTTGGGTGAGGCCTTCTCGGTCACCACTGACTTGGCCTTTTGCCGGCTGCTGCGCGCACCCTGGATCAGCAGCGCGAACTCATCGCTCACTACAACGGGGAAACGGCAAATACCGTCACGGACACCGCGTTTTACCTAGCTGAGTTGTCTCGTCGTCAGACGGCTCGTGACAACTCACGTATCCTCAAAGCTCCCGGACCATGCGCTTTCTTACATAGTTCATCTTTCATCGCCGCCTTCAACCAGAAGGTCTTTCAAGCGCTGAAGCCTGGCGGCGTCTACTTCATTCTCGATCACGGCGTCAGAAAGTTAGCTTGCCGGCGAGCTGGCGAGATAGAACACCAGCAAGCCCGCATATAGCGGACTGGCGGGTCTGCAGTGTCGTTTTCGAGACGGCATGAGACGCCCTGAAACACTACTCGATTGCACCTAAACCCGTAGTACGGTCGATACACCGCACCACATCAGCGTTTCGCCACTGCACTTTTGACCGCGGGTACAACCCTGGGTACAACGAATTGGCGGGGTAGGCTTCATCGGGAAAGTATAGCTGGACCCTTTTACAGGGTTATGCATCGTCGTCCGAGATCCAGCGCTATATTGCGTGGGCGCTTGTCCAGAAGGCGAGCGATCGACAGGGGAACATCATGGCTTTGATCAAATGCCAGGACTGCGGCACGGACGTCAGCGATGCTGCGCCTGCCTGCCCAAAGTGCGCTAGGCCAATCGCCATGGAAGTGAGGCAGTCCGATCGCCTGCAGCGTCTGCCAGCGCCAGCCCGCAACTCGAACAGTCTATCTGCTGGGTTCGTCGTGTTCGCATTGGTCTGTTTGGGGCTTTGGATCTACTTCCAGGCTAAGGGATCCGGCGAATCTGACTCACAGCAGGCTGCAACCGTTGCGACCTCTTCCCCATTGCCAAGTGAGAGGAAGACAAGGACCTCGGTCATTCCCGCTGTGGATGCGGCCACTCAGCTTTATCACGAGCATGCGGCGCAACAATCAGCATTTGAACAAACCCGGTTAGGTCAGTTGGGGCCCTATAACGCCGCAGCGAACGAAATTCAGAAGTCCGCCATCTTCAATCGCGCGAACGCTCAAATGCGGGCGTACTGGGCCAACCACGGCGCGAATTTTAGCGACTGGACCGGCAGACTTTCATCTAGCGTCACCTCTCACGGAGGCAGCGAAGTAGACATCGAGATTACGAGCGATGCAGGAACTGTCTACCGAGAATCGAACATATCGAACGGGTCCGCCCTATACAGCGACCTCTCAACCTTGCCAGACGGAGCGATGGTGGCGTTCAGTGGCACGTTCTCTGATGCCGATAGCGCAACAGGTGGAGAAAGAAGTCTCACGGAAATAGGGTCGCTAGACGAGCCAACTTACAACGTGGACCTGTCATCTGTGGCGAAGATTGATCAGCAGGAAGCCTTTGCGCCTCCCGAACCAGAACGGCAGACAGCAGAGAGCACAGAGGCCGCTGCGGGCGTTGTCAC
>JBDTDX010000325.1:0-5948 GCA_039922815.1 Granulicella sp. | reverse complement strand
GCGAGCGGTGAGGATGGCGGCTTCGCCGTATCTATTGGCCACGTGCTTGCACCTTTGGAGTAGCGGCGGTGGCGAGGTAGGGCTTCTCCCAGAGCTTGAGGCCGCCGGCGATGGCGTTCGAGTTGGCACCGAGGATGACGTCGGGGGGGAGGTCTTTCATGAGCTTGGCGTTGCCTGCGCCGAGGAGGACGTAGTCGCAGACGAGCGCGGCCTGGAGGCGGGCGACGATGTCGAGGACGGACTTGCGCCAGCGTGCTTTGCCGCGACGCTCGAGACCGGCGAGGCCGATGTACTCCTCGTAGGTGCGGCCTTTTTTGTAGGGGAGGTGGGCGAGTTCGAGGGGGATGATGACGCCGTCGAAGATCATGGCGGAGCCGAGGCCGGTGCCGGTTCTGAGGAAGAGCATGCGGCCGCCCTTGTAGCCGCCGAGGGCCTGCATTGCCGCGTCGTTGATGAAGCGGTAGGGCTTGCCGAGGGCTTTGGCGTAGTCGAACTCCACCCAGCCGAGGCCGAGGTTATGCGGCTCGAGGCGCGGGGCGTCGTGGTTGACGGGGCCCGGGTAGCCGATGGAGATGCGATCGTACTTCCAACCTTTTGTGACGGCGAGGACATCGTCGATCATCTGCCCGGGGGTGAGGGTGGGGCCGGAGGGGATCTTGATGGGGACGGGGTTGTCGGTCGATGCGACCTTGATGTTGGTGCCGCCGATGTCGATGACGAGAACTTTCATTGAGAGCCAGAATACAGGTTTTGCGCTGCGCCGGAGTGAAGATTCCCTGCTGGGCGGAAGCTGCTGGGTGCAGAAGGAGTGACCGAGGATGCGATGCGCGGTAAACTTGCAGTCATTATGAATTTGACGGGATGTGGAACGGCGCTGATAACCCCCTTTCGCAGGGACGGCGGCGTCGATGAGCCTGCGCTGCATGCACTGGTGAACTGGCAGATCGACCAAGGCATCGACTTTCTGGTGCCGGTCGGAACGACGGGCGAGGCTGCGACGCTGACCGAGGCGGAGTGGCTGCGGACGGTTGAGGTCGTGGTCGGTTCGGCGGCAGGGCGGGTGCCGGTGTTCGCGGGCTGCACGCACAATGCGACGCATGAGGCGGTGGCGAAGGTCAAGAAGCTTTCGGGGATGTGGGGGCTGTCTGGCATTCTGACGGCGAACCCGTATTACAACCGGCCGGGGCAGGAGGGGCAGTATCGCCATTTCAAAGCGATTGCCGAGGCCAGCGCGCTGCCGGTGCTGCTGTACAACATTCCTTCGCGCACGGGTGCAAATCTGGAAGTAAGTACGGTGCTGCGGCTGGCGGAGATCGACAACATTATCGGGATCAAGGAATCGAGCGGGAACCTGGCGCAGATTACGGAGCTGCTGACCTCGGCACCGCGGAACTTCAAGGTGTTTTCGGGCGACGATGGGCTGGCGCTGCCGATCATTGCGTTGGGCGGTGCGGGACTGGTGTCGGTGGCGTCGAATGTGATTCCGCGTGAGATGACGACGATGGTGAAGGCGGCAGTCGACGGCGACTTTGCGACGGCGCGACGGATCAATCGGCAGTTCTATCGGCTGATGCAGGCGCACTTCTGGGAGCCGAATCCTGCTCCGGTGAAGGCAGTAATGGCGCTGATCGGCAGGGGCGAGGATGTGCTGCGGCTGCCGATGGTTCCGGTGAGCGCGGAGACGCGACGGAAGCTGGAGCGGCTGGTGGGGGAGTTGGGATTATTGGTGGGTGCTCCTGCTAATGGGGAAAATTTGCGGATGTTTTGAGGTGCGCCGATCACTGGGCCTTTAAAACAGGCAACAGCAAAAGTAAAACAGGCAACAGCAAAAGCGAAATGCGGGGGTCTCTCCACTACGGCTTTGCCTTCGGTCGAGATGACGAGTTCTTGGGAGTAGATGAAAAGAAGTTGAGCATGATACGGGGGATAGTTTGAGTTTGGACGGAAATCTGGAAGCGACGATTGAGCATTGGTTTGCGCAGGGCGCGGCGGCGGTGAACTCGGCCGATGCTGAGGCGGCGTTTTTTGTGCTGCGGGGCAAGCTTGAGGATGGGACGCTGCGGTCGGCGGAGCCGGATGCTTCCGTGCCGCTGGGATGGCGTGTGAATGCGTGGGTGAAGCGCGGGATACTGCTGGGGTTTCGGCTGGGGTCGCTGGCGGAGATGGGATCGGCGGAGGGGCTTTCGTTCGTGGATAAGGGAACGTATCCGGCGCGGCGGTTTGCTGCGGCGGATGGAGTGCGGGTGGTGCCGGGCGGGTCTTCGGTGAGGTCGGGCGCTTATGTTTCGAAGGGCGTGGTGATGATGCCGCCTGCGTATGTGAATGTGGGCGCCTATGTGGATGAAGGCACGATGGTGGACTCACATGCGTTGGTGGGGAGCTGCGCGCAGATTGGCAAGCGCGTGCATCTGAGTGCGGCAGCGCAGATTGGCGGCGTTCTGGAGCCGGTGAATGCGACGCCGGTGATTATCGAAGATGACTGTTTGATTGGCGGGAATACGGGTGTGTATGAAGGCACGATTGTGCGGCGGCGGGCGGTGCTGGCGGCGGGAACGGTGTTGACGCGGGGCACTCCTGTATATGACCTGGTGCGGGGTGAGATTTATAAAGCTACGGCTGATTCTCCGCTGATTATTCCTGAGGGAGCGGTGGTGGTGCCGGGAGCGCGTGCGGTGACGAGTGGTAAAGGGAAAGAGTGGGGACTGAGCGTGGCGACTCCGGTGATTGTGAAGTATCGGGATGAGAAGACGGAGCTTTCGCTGGCGTTGGAAGACCTGCTGCGGTAGGCTTTGGGGCTAATGACGTCTCATACATCGCACACATTGGTTGGCAAAGATGGGTTCCAGCTGCGGGGCACGGCGATGTCGCGGGTGGATGGGTTCAGCGATGTGGTGTTCGGCTTCGCGCTGACGCTGCTGGTTGTGTCGCTGGAGGTTCCGAAGACGTACGTCGAGTTGCATGAGCTGATGCAGGGGTTCGCGCCGTTTGCGGTGAGCTTCACGCTGCTGATCACGATCTGGTACGCACACTACTTTTTCTTTCGGCGATTCGGGCTGCACGATGCGGGGACGATCGTGCTGAACGCGATGCTTCTGTTCGTGGTGCTGTTTTATGTGTATCCACTGAAGTTCCTCTTCCGGTTGTTCATAGGACAGATCGCGGGGACTGAGGGCAATGAACTACAGCCGCAACAGGGCGTGCAGTTGATGGTGATTTATGGGCTGGGGTTCGCCGCGATCTACCTGCTGTTCTTCGCGCTCTACTGGAATGGATGGCGGCAACGCGGGGAGCTGGCGTTGACGGTGCTCGAGCGGAAGCTGACGAAGATCTACATGGCCGATCATCTGGCGATGGCGGGGATCGGCCTGCTCTCGTGCCTGCTGGCGGTGACGCTGCCTGCGAGCGCTTCCGGCTATGCGGGTTTTGTGTACCTTCTGGCAGGCGTGTCGAAGACGATTTTAGGCTTCCGGGCAGGCCGGACGCAGCGCGCATACAGCGGCAATCGAACAGGATAAATACGTCTGAGTGCTAGACTTGAGAGATAAATGGCTCACGATAAATTACGCATGATTCCGCTGGGAGGCCTTGGCGAGTTCGGGATGAACTGCATGGCGCTCCGCTGGCAAGACGACATTATTGTTATCGACGCTGGTCTGATGTTTCCTGAAGAAGAGTTGCTGGGTGTTGATATTGTCGTTCCGGATATCAGCTACCTGACTGAAAACCGCGACAAAGTTAAAGCGATTCTGCTGACGCATGGGCATGAGGATCACATTGGCGGACTGCCGTGGATTCTCTCGGAACTGAATGTGCCGGTGTATGGCACCGAGTTTACGCTGGCCTATGTTGAGGGCAAGCTCGAAGAACATCGGCTGCTGGATGACGCCGATTTGAACGAGATGATTCCGGGCAAGCGGTTCACGCTGGGGCCGTTCTCGATCATGCCTATCCGCGTGACGCACTCGCTGGTCGATTGCGTGGCGCTGGCGATTCATACGCCGGTTGGCGTGGTGTTGCATACGGGCGACTTCAAGATCGATCTTTCGCCACCGGATGGCAAGCCGTTCGATCTGCATGCGTTTGCGGAGTTGGGTAAACAGGGCGTGCTGGCGCTGTTGCAGGATTCGACTAACGTCGATCGGCCGGGCTACACGCCGAGCGAGCGTGCGGTGAAGCCGCGGCTGGATGAGATCTTTGCGCAGACCAAGAAGAAGCTGTTCTTCAGCTGCTTCTCGTCGTCGATCCATCGGATACGGCTGGCGATGGAGCTGGCGCATGAGCATGGGCGCAAGGTTGCGGTGATCGGGCGGTCGCTCGATAATTCCACAGAGATCGCGCAGGACCTGGGGTATCTGGATCTGCCGGCGGGGTTGATTATCAATCCGGGACAGATTCGCGACATGCCTTCGCACAAGGTCTGCATCATGATTACGGGGACGCAGGGCGAGCCGATGAGCGCGCTGAGCCGTGCCGCGGTGAACAACCACAAGTTCGCGAAGATCGATGCGGGCGACACGGTGCTGCTGAGTTCGCGGGTGATTCCGGGTAACGAAAAAGGCATCTACCGGATGATCGATCACCTGGAACGGCGCGATGCGAAGGTGATTCACGACGACGGCACCAATGGCCTGATCCACGTGAGCGGACATGGAAGCCAGGAAGAGCTGCGGTTGATGATTAACCTGGTGCGACCGAAGTTCTTCATCCCGGTGCATGGAGATTATCGCCACCTGAAGCGTCACGTGGAGATGGCGGAAGCGATGGGGATTGTCGAAAAGACGATCCTGCTTGAGGACGGCGACGTGCTCGAGTTCGACAAGACAACCGCCACGAAGAATGGCAAGGTGACGGTCGGGCGCGTGTGTATCGACTCGGGCGGATCATCGACGGACGTGGTTGAGGACCTGGTGATCCGGGACCGCAAGCACCTGAGCGAAGACGGCATCATGCTGTCGATCATTGCGATCAACAAGCATACTGGCAAGGTTGAGAATCCGCCGGAGATCGTGATGCGCGGCATGGCAGTTGGCGACGAAGACATGATCGCGGAGGCCAAGCAGGTGGTGATGCGGACGCTTGATTCTTCGAGCGTTGAAGAGAAGAAGGATTACGGCGTGATCAAGGAGAAGATTCGGAATGATCTGAAGCGGTACATCCAGAAGAGCACGAGCCGCAGGCCGTTGATTATGCCGGTGATTCTGGAGATATGATCCTGATTTGGTTACAAAATAGGCACCCCGAGGTTTGGGGTGCCTTTTTTTCGTGTGTGGCGATGTTCCCTCCGGGACTAAGGTAGATTTGCTGTTGGTGTGAAGGACGACAACCGCAGATTCCCTTCGGGAATGACAAACAAAGAACAGGGAATGACAGACAAAGAGCAACGGGTGGCGGCGCGGCTAAAGCCGTGCTCTTTCAAAACGGCGGTGCCTATTTGTAACTATCGGTGTAACTCTTTCAGGCGTAGGCTGCGGTTTGGCTGGCGGGGACCAGGGATTCGCTGTACTCGAGATACTCGGTGAAGTTGTGGACGCGGGTCATCATCTCGGTGGCCTGGGCGACGACGGGGGTGGTGAGGCTGAGGGCGCTGCCGACGGCGAGGAGGCGCTCGATGGCGGCGAAGTTGCTGCGGCCTACCTCGCGATGGAGGGCGATGTTGAGCAGGAAGCCGGCGAGGGATTCGCATTCGGCGGGCTCGAGGGTTTCGAGCTCCTGCTGCCAGTGGGCCTTGTGATCGTCGGGATAGAAGCAGTCGAGAACGGCCTCGAAGGCTCCGGAGCGTACGGTGGACTCGGGGACTTTGAGAGGGGGACGTTTGCCGGGGGCGAGGACGGCGGCGGCGAGCATGCCCATGATGTAGACGCTGTGATAGGTGGTGGTGGCGAGGTGCTTTTGTCCGGCGTCGGAGTAAGGATGCTTGAAGCGGTCGATGCTGGTTGTGGAGTGAAGTC
>JBDTDX010000324.1:0-4482 GCA_039922815.1 Granulicella sp. | reverse complement strand
GTAACTGATCGCCTGACTGTCGAATACGGCGCACGCTACGAGATCAGTGCACCGCCCTATGAGGTCCACAACCATTGGGCCAATCTCGATTTGGCCAGTGGCAAGCTTCGTGTGGCTGGTATTAACGGTAATAGCCGAACGCTGCGGAACACCGACTACAACACCTTCTCTCCGCGCGCGGGACTCTCGTACACCTTGGATCGCAGCCGTAAGACCGTGATTCGCTCAGGCTTTGGCATCTCGTACGTCGATACGCTTGCAGGAGGAGCACAACTCTACAAAAACCTCCCCTATTATTTTGCCCAGACCATCTCTACCAGTAGTACCGCCGCCCCAACCACTCTACTGAGTAACGGCTTTCCTACGCCCATTCAGCCCGATCCTAATGACACCGCTGCTATTTCCACCGGTAGTCCGACCGTATGGGGCGTCAACACGCGTCAGACCGGCGTCATTCAATACAGTCTGGGTGTGCAGCGAGAACTGCGTAACGATCTCATAGCCGAAGTCAGTTATGTGGGAACGCGCAGCGAGCACCTCATCATCAACAGTCTTAACCTCAATCAGTCCGTCCCAGGTGCGGGTGCTGTCGGCCCGCGGCGCCCCTACTTCCTGATCAACCCGAACCTCGTCAATATTGGATATCGCACCGGGGCCGGCGATGCCAGCTATAACAGCCTGCAGGTGCGCCTTGAAAAGCGTTTGTCCGGCGGCCTCAACTTTGGCCTCGCATACACATATTCTCGGTATCTATCGGACGCTGGCAACATCAATGGTGGAGGAAATTCGAATATTCAAAACAGTGCTTGCCTTCGCTGTAACTACGGTCCGACTCCGGATGATTACCACCATGTCCTTGTCTTCAATCATGTTTACGAGCTTCCATTTGGAAAAAACCGTAAGTTCCTCCACTCTGGCCCCCTTTCACAAATCGTCGGCGGTTGGAACCTCAGTGGAGTCTGGTCTGTGCATAGTGGCTCCCCTTTCACAGTTGTCTACGGTTCCACGGTCTCGAACTCTTCAGGCGGAGGCACCCAGCGTCCCAATCGGATCGCGAGCGGGCGCATCAAGAGCGGCCAGACTCTCAACCATTACTTTGACACCTCAGCCTTCGTAGCGCCTGCCCTCTACACCTTTGGAAATTCCGGGACAGGAATCCTCACAGGTCCTGGCTACTTCAATGCGGATCTTACCGTTGTCCGCCACTTTGTTCTCCACGATCGTTTCGGCGCGGACCTTCGCGCAGAATCCTTCAACACCTTCAACCGCTCCAACTTCAACAATCCCAACTCCACCATTGGCACCTCCTCGGCAGGCGTCATCAGTGGAACATCGGCCGCCCGCGTTCTACAATTGGCCGTCAAATTGAACTTCTAAACGCGTTCAACTCTGCACTTGATTCATGAGAGGATCCGGAATGAACAGCAAGTTACAAAATTCTTCCATGTCGTCACGCCGGACGTTCCTGGGCACAGCAGCCGCTCTCGCCGCCAGCGCGATCGTGAAGCCTTCCCAAGCTGAAAAAACAAGTGGGCCGGTCAACATTCTCTATCTTCATTCGCATGATTCCGGGCGCTATTTCAGCCCGTATGGTCACAACACGCCAACCCCCAACCTAGCGCGACTAGCTCGGCAAGGCGTCCTCTTTCGGCAGACCCACACCGCCGCACCCACTTGCTCGCCAAGCCGAGCAGCCCTGCTCACCGGTCAATGCCCCCATCGCAGCGGTATGCTCGGTCTCGCCCACCTTGGCTGGAGCCTCAACGACTACTCGCAGCACATTCTTTATACCCTGCGTAAACACGGCTATCGTTCTACGCTGGCGGGCCTGCAACACGTTGCAGCAAAGACCGAGCAGATCGGCTACGACGAGATTCTTCCACACAAGTCAAACAGCGCACGTGACGTAGCCCCAGTAGCGGTCGACTTCCTCAAGAAGAAGCCCAAACAGCCGTTCTTTCTCGATGCAGGTTTCTTTGAGACGCATCGCGAGTACCCAGAACCGGTCGATAATCCTAACTACATCCAACCACCAGCACCGATGCTGGACAATCCGGAGACCCGACGGGATATGGCGGGCTTCCACGCAAGCGCTCGCGTCCTGGACCGCGGCGTTGGACAGATTCTCGATGCGCTTGATGCCGCAGGTCTGGCCGAAAACACGCTCGTCATAAGTACCACCGATCACGGCATCGCCTTCCCCAATATGAAATGCAATTTGCGCGACACCGGCACAGGTATCTCGATGATTTTGCGTGGTCCAGGAGTCTTCTCGGGAGGCAAAGTCTGCGACGCCATGCTGTCCAACATCGATGTCTTCCCCACCGTATGTGATTATCTCGGCATCGAAAAACCAATATGGCTCGAAGGAAAATCCTTCCTACCCGTCCTCACCGGGGCCCAGCCGGAGATCAACGAAGCAGTCTTTTCCGAAGTAACCTTCCACGCATCCTACGAGCCGAAGCGTTCTGTCAGGACGAAGCGGTGGAAGTATATCCGTCATTTCGACGATCGCACCACTGTTGTGCTGCCAAACTGTGACGACAGTCTTAGCAAAACATTCTGGTTGCAAAACGGATGGAAAGGAGAACCTCTTATCCAAGAAGAAGCGTTGTACGACCTGGTCTTCGATCCTATGGAACACACCAACCTTGCGCTGGAAGCACGTCACGAAAGGACGCTGGCGGAGATGCGGGGACGGCTCGATACCTGGATGCAAAAAACCCAGGATCCTCTCTTGCATGGTCCTGTCCCTCTCATCTCCGGAGGTCACACCGTTGATCCGAATGCCATCACTCCCAAAGATCTAAGTCGCTATGTCACGGTGAAGTGATCACGCGTTAGGGATAGGTAAAGTCAGGTAGGGGACCCTTCAGAATTCGGACATTTGAGCACGATAGGTAATTTCGCTAGCAAGCTATCCAAATCTCTTTTCAGCAACATACATTAGTCCGCGAGCACGAGTACAATCGCTGTTGAGCTACGCAGGAAAAGTTGAGCTAAGTTGTTGATTCCAAATGCCGATATTCTCGCAAACGTACTTTATCGTCCGAATTCTGAAGGGACCCCTGGCAGCTAGAAAATGAAGTCTTACTCGTTTCAGGCCACACTAAGCTACGCTCATAGCCGGAACAGGAACGCGTGGCTAGCTTTGTAGTCGTTCCTCCGCATCAGGCTCAAAAACGCCCTGACACGCGCGAGTTGCGGTTTCGCATGGCTGTGTCAGGCCAGTTTTTGGGACACATGGTCCGGCAGCGCGTTGCGGAGGGCCTCCATCCGCTCACTTAAATGTGAGCGGATCTCCTTGTGTACCGGGGAGTCGGAAAGATTTTTGGTTTCGTTGGGGTCTGCCTTCAGGTCATACATCTCCACGGAGGGCGGCGTGGTGGTGTAGTGGATCAGCTTGTACTGTTCTGTACGGATGCCGCGGTGCGGGCGCACAGCTTCTGGATTGGGCCACTCGTAATACTCGTAGTACCATTCGGGCCGGAAGCCAGGGTCGGTCTTCTGCGCCAGAGGCAGCATGCTTTTGCCCTGCATCTCCTGAGGCGCTGGGATGCCCGCCAGGTCGAGGATCGTGGGAGCGATATCGAGGTCCAGCACCATCTCGTCTCGAACGGTGCCCGCGGGAATGCGCGACGGATAACGGATGAGCATAGGCACGCGGATGGATGGTTCGTGCATGCAACGCTTGTCGAACTGCCGCCATTCGCCAAGGAAGTAGCCGTGATCGGAGGTGTGGAGGATGGCCGTGTCGTCGAGAATCTTGCGGCGCTCGAGGAATGATAATACTTTGCCGATATTGTCGTCGCAGGCGACTACCCCGGCATAGTAGTTTTTCGCCATGCCTTCGAGCGAGCCGCATGCGGTATGACTGTCAGTGGTGCCGATCTTGTTCTCCGCCTCGATAAAGCACGCGGGTTTGCCCGGCCAGCCCTTCAGGTCATCGTCAAAGGTGACGGGTTTAGGGATGAGCGCGCCATCGTAGAGGTTGGCATAACGGCGTGGACGGAAGAACGGCTCGTGCGGGGCGACGAACCAACACAGGAAACAGAACGGCTGATCGGGTGGCAACGATTCCAACCATGCCACGCCACGGTCCGTGGAAAGGTCGTCGGCATACGTGCCGTGGTATTTCTTCTCCGGTCCCACGGTTCCGTCGCGGCCCTCTTTGAACACGGGGTTAGCGTAGGTGTTCCCAGGATTGTTATGTCCGAAATAATAGTCCCAGTGCTTGTCTTCAAAGCCGAGTGGAGCGTGCACCTTGCCCACAATGGCGATCTTGTAGCCTGCCGCGCGAAGGATGTCGGTCAGGAACGGCAGGTCAGAAGGCAGCGGCTTGTTCAGGCCCTCGTTCGACAGCATCCCCGTAGACCGTGAGTACATGCCAGTCATCGCGACCGTGCGCGCGGGCGCACAGAGCGCATTCGTGCAGAAGGCGTTGCGGAACATCATGCCCTCGTGCCCAATGCGATCGTGGTT
>JBDTDX010000323.1:0-3283 GCA_039922815.1 Granulicella sp. | reverse complement strand
CATAGAGGTAAGGGATATGAAAGCTTGGCTCATTGCCTTGCGCATACAACCCCACTAGACCTGTAGCATCCGGGAACTGGCCAAGAAATTGATATTTGGAAGTTCCGTATTGCTCGACAAAGAGGCGATCAAGCTTGGAGTTGAAAGCGTCGCGGCCGCCCATCAGCCCTATAAGTCCTGCCACATCGTGTTGAACATTGAAGCTATAAATCCAGGAGTTAACCTCCGTGAAATAATCCCGGCCGCCCTGGCCGCCGCCCAGCTTGGGATCGAAATCAGCAACCCACTTTCCGTCTGCACTCTTGGGAGCCATAAACCCGATAGCGGAGTTAAAGAGATTTTGGTAGTTGTGTGCCAGGCCTGTAAAGTAGGTCGCATCTGATTTCTTCCCCAGCGCCTTTGCTAACTGGGCAACACTCCAGTCATCGTAACTACCCTCTAACGTTACGGAGACTGCCTGCCGCTTTTCATTCGTCACCTGCGGCACACTTTCTACTTCTCCTTTGGCAAGCGCAGGAAAGAATCCTTTGTCGAAGTACACGTGGTCGAGACTCGTGAGCGGCGCGCGGCTCCACGGAAGTAACGTGGCGTCAGTCGCATTCTTTCGCATAGCTGCATACGCTTGCTCCACATTAAAATCACGATAGCCTTTCGCATAAGTATCGAGGATCAGCTCTGCTGCATGGTGTCCAATCATCACCGCCTGCTCGCCGGCCACTGATGGGAATGACGGCAGCGCGCCGCTCTGTTCATACATACGCAGATAGGAACGAATCATATCCTCTTGCCTATGGGGTTCGAGCAGAAGTTGCAAAGGATGGAGGGACCGAAATGTATCCCACAGCCCATCGTCAACATAAAAATCATGCCCCTGAGCATCGTGTACCGCATGATCGTAGCCACTGTAATATCGGCCATCTTCCGTGATATCGGTCATACGTCCAAGCGAGCGGTAGAGCGCGGTGTAGAAGATCGTGCGTTGCAGCTCTGTCCCGCCCTCTGTTGCAAGACCGCTCAGAGCTTTATTCCAGACATCTCGCAAACTAGATTTAGTTTCTTCAAAGTTCCAACTAGGAATCTCTCGCAATAGGTTGCGATGAGCCTGTTCCGTACTGATATAAGAAATGCCCACGCGAACTTCGATCAGCTCGCCAGCATGAGTAGCACGATCAGTAACAAATCCGATGTCGTCGCCAGTCCGTTGTCTCGTCTGAGCCAGCGCTCCACTCTGCCACGTTTGGTACGAGGTAAATGGCTCGGAGAATTCTGCGTAAAAATATTGTCTGGTTTCTCCCGGAGTGCCCACAGCCGGTCCGATCGGGCCAGCAATCCTTTCACTACCCTGAAGAACCCGGTCGCCTTCAACAGTCAGCTCCGCACCTTTCTCCATATGGAGAGTCAGATGTGCGTGCTGCGCAGTCGGAAATGTAAATCGGTAGAAAGCCGATTCTTTACCCGCCGTAAGTTCGGCCTTGATGCTCCAGCTTTGGAGATCAGCCGCGTAGTAATAGGGCGTCGAAGTTTCAAAGTCATGGTCAAAGTCTGATGCGTAACTAGCGGGGTGAACGCTGATCGTGCCAACTGAGGCCATGAGTGTCGCAGGCCCCACTGGAAAGCCATAGATCTTATCTGCAAGATAGCGGTCTTTAATTCTCGGGGTGGTGATGGGAGCGAGTCGTGTCATGCCATGTGGATACTGCACGTAGGGGATCGTCGCAGTAAGCAGTTGTCCTATGCCCCCAATGTTAGGGGAAACATAGTCCACAAGATCTTTCGGTCGGCTTTGTTGCCCGTAAACAACGCCACCGCCAAGCAGCGCCGCGAAAATCAGGAAAGCTATCTTGTTCGTCATAGACGATCGCATCCTCAGTTGAATTCCTTCATGGTCGAAAACATGCTCTTTTCAAGAGCTCAGAAAATACACTCGGCGGCCAGGTCGACGTGCCTCAGGCGACACTTTTTGTTTGCGTCATCCACGGTAACATCATTTTCCAAAACAGGGTGCCATCACACCAACAGCGACCGCATGAAATATACTGCTACTCCTGAAGCCAATCGATATACAGTCGTATTCAAGTTGTTCGATAGTCTTTCTCTGAACCGACTTCGGCAAGAAGGATGTACCTAAGGGGCACAAATCAAGATGGCGAGTACGGCGAATACACCATTGGTGAAGAACGGCGAGGTTGTCACTCATACAAAGCCGAGACGATTGCTCTCACTTGACTTGTTGCGTGGACTGACGATCGGTTTCATGATCCTGGTGAATAACAATGGAAGTAGCGCGCACTATGCGCAACTCGGTCACTCCCCATGGGACGGCTTTACGTTGACCGACCTGGTCTTTCCCACTTTCCTATTCTTAGTGGGAATATCGACCGTCTTCTCGACAGCTTCGCGGTTGGCCCAGGGTCATAGCAAGCAATCGATCTTTGTTCATACAGTCCGTCGGGCAATCATCCTTTTCCTGTTAGGACTGCTGGTCAACAGCTTTCCGCATTTTCATCTGCACACACAACGGTTCTATGGAGTGTTGCCCCGCATTGCTATTTGCTACTTGATAGTTGCCACCCTTTATCTGCTCAGTCCAAAATGGCAGAGCAAAGCGGTTCTGGCGATTTCCTTGCTGGTCGGTTACTGGGTCGCCATGCGCTTTATCCCTGTGCCGGGCTACGGCCTTCCCGTCCGCGATATCCCGCTGCTCGACCCCTACCGCAATCTGACAGCGTTCTTCGACCGTGACCTATTCTCGGCTTCACATCTTTACAGCAAAACCTCCGACCCCGAAGGCGCGCTCAGCACGCTACCCGCAGTAGCAACAGCTCTTATCGGACTATTGACCGGTAGTTGGCTGCGTACCAGTCGAACGCTGATACAAAAAATACGCGGAATCGCACTTGCCGGAGTTGCTTGCACCCTACTTGGCCAGGTGTGGAATATCTGGTTCCCCATCAACAAAAAGCTATGGACAAGTTCTTTTGTGCTCTTCGCTGCTGGGTTAGGACTACTACTGCTTGCTCTTGGCGTATGGATGTTCGACACCGAGAATGAAGAGAAAAAGCGCAAGCCCTCAGTGGCTCTGACTCCCTTGCTTGTCTTTGGATCCAATGCGATTACTGCCTACGTCATCTCGGAACTGCTGGCGGAAGGCATGAGTAGTATCGATGTCCACCCTGGCATGAACGTGCACCAGTGGCTCTATCAGGCAATTCTCAGCGGAGTTCGAAACCCCGCCTTTGCGTCCCTGTTATATTCTCTCGGGTTCGTCGCAGTATGCTGGCTA
>JBDTDX010000322.1:0-7335 GCA_039922815.1 Granulicella sp. | reverse complement strand
ACATCTGCGCAAGGCCGCGTTTCGAAAGCCGGTTGGTGACATAGACCCGGGGGAAGCGATTTTCTGCGGTGAAACGAAGGAAGTAAGGGGTGTGTAGTTTGAGGCGGCGGCGTGCCTCGGCTGCTCCATAGAGAGAGTAGGCAGCGTGGTAGAGGACGAGCGTCGATTCAAAGTCGGAACCGGTAACGCAGTACTCGATGCGGACGACCTTGTCGCGGAGATTGAGGCGTTTGGATTGCGACTCGGGAGGGTCGAGCAGGCGGCGGACCCGGCGGCGGATGTCGGTGGTGCGGGTGAGGTAGGGCTCGTCGGTATCGCGTGCGCCGCAGAGGGCGAAGACGCCGGGGAGGGTGGGGATGGTGCGCAGGATTTCTGTGGCGTTCTCGGGGGAGAAGGCTACGACGTGATCGAAGTGGAAGGGCGCGGCCACGGGTTGATTGTAGACGGACGAAGTAAGGGGCGCTGCACTCCTTAAGCATTTGGGTCGAGATGCGTTGGAGGCACGCGGAACACACCTTTAATGCAATCGGGGTTACGGACGGCGATCTGAATATGATTCTTCACGCCGAATGCGGAGCCTTCATAAAGCATTGGTTTTTCGATAAAGACCCCTTTCACTGTGTCGAAAGGAGGCTTGCCTTCTTCGGCTTGTAGACGGTGAAGGTAGTTCAGAACAGCACAATCCAGATTATTCCGCATTCCGTCGATTTGATTTTCAGGTAACGGGAGCCCTGCCTGTTTGGATACTTGCTGGAGGCGATTGAAAGCAGTCTTCGCCAATTGCAAACCGCGACTTGTTGTGAGATCAAGACAAAAGCCAAGATCAATGACAGCGCCGATCACTGTTGGATTTTTAATCTCACCCGGTTTACGCTTTGACGCCTCAACAGCAAATTCAAGCCCACGCAACGGATTTGATTCCCAGAAGTAGGTGCCCGCACCGAGCCAGTCATAGTCATTTTGGGAGGAAAGGAAAGGCCGATTTTTAAGGAGATTCTCGGCGACCTTTATATCGCAACCGTGATACCCGAGAACGAAAGATGCAGAAAGGTTATGCAACCGATCGATACTGCTTTCGAAGCTTGCCGTGACGGTCGTAGATACCTGCGTCAACCAATTCCTTGACTGCGGATTCCCTGGTTTTCGTGACTTTATCTACGTGGGACTGAGAACTCTTACGAAAATCCGCGATGTAAGCACGGTCGGCCTTCGTGAGAAGTATTTGTCCGGTTTTTGTCGCGCGCTTCAACATGTATCCATCTTACGAGCAGCCCCTCTGACAAACAACATCAAAGTTAAAATAGTGTTATCTGCTACGGATTAGCTGCCGGCGATGGTCATGCCTTCGATGCGAATGGTGGGGGCGGCGGCGGCGCTGCGGAAGACGAGGTCGTTGCCGATGGCGACTATGTTTTTGTACATGTCTTTGAGGTTGCCGGCGATGGTGATCTCTTCGACGGGGTAGGCGAGTTCGCCGTTCTCGATCCAGAGGCCGCTTGCGCCCTGTGAGTAGTCGCCGGTGACGAGGTTGACGCCGAAGCCCATGGTCTCGGTGACGTAGAGGCCGTTCTTTACATCGCCGATGAGCTGCTCGGGGGTGATGCTTCCGGCTTCGAGATAGAAGTTGCCTGCGCCGATGCCGGGGTTTCCGGCGAGGCCGCGCGAGGCGTTGCCGGTTGAAGCCATGCCTAGCTTGCGCGCGGTGTAGGTGTTCATGACGTAGTTTTTGAGGATGCCTTTTTCGACGAGCAGCTTGCGGCGTGTGGGCAGGCCTTCGCCGTCGAAGGGCGCGGTGCCGAAGCCGCCGATCCTCATCCCGTCGCCATCGAAGACGAGGGTACCGTCATCGACCACCGTGATGTTTTCGCCTGCGACCTGTTGGCCCAGCATGTCGGCGAAGAAGCTGGCGTGGCGGTAGATGGCGTCGCCGTTTGCAGCGTCGAAGATGTTGCCGATGATGGAGCGGGCGATCTCGGGCGAGAAGACGACCGGGGCTTTCTGCGTGGGCACCTGGCGCGCACCGAGGCGGCGGAGGGTACGCTGGGCGGCGATGCGGCCGATCTCTTCGGGTGACTCGAGCTTGCGGGTGGTGCGTGAGCTTGAGTACCAGTAGTTCTGCTGCATGTTGCCGGAGGCGTCCTGCGCGATGGGCGCTGCGGAAAAGCCGCAGTAGGAGCGGCGATATTCGCCGACGAAGCCGCGCGAGTTGGCGAGGATCTTGTGCGAGGTGGCGGTGTCGAAGTCGCCGCCCTTGGAGTTCTGGATGCGCGTGTCGAAGGCCATCGCGGCGGCCTCGACGCGGCGGGCGATGTCGATGCGCTCGGCGGGTGGCTGCTGGTTCACGTCTTCGAAGTAGAGGCCAAGGCTCTCCGGAGCCGCGCATTCGCCGAAGGCATCGGGCTCGGGCAGCCCGGCGAAGGGGTCTTCGCTGGTGATGCTGGCGAGAGCGATAGCTCCGTTGACGAGGCGATAGATGGAGTCCTTCGAGAAGTCGGAGGAGGAGGTGCTGGCGGTTCGCTGACCAAGAAAGACGCGCAGCCCGATGGCTCGCGAGCCGGACTCTTTGAGGGTTTCGACTTGGCCTAGGCGCACGAGCGCAGAGAACTCGTCGCCTTCGTAGACGATGGCTTCCGCGTCCGTCGCTCCGGCCTTTATGGCCTGGGAGAGTACGTCTGCGGCGAACTGCTTCAGGTCAGAGACTTTGTATGGCTGGTC
Source organism: Granulicella sp. (assembly GCA_039922815.1). Taxonomy (GTDB): domain Bacteria; phylum Acidobacteriota; class Terriglobia; order Terriglobales; family Acidobacteriaceae; genus Edaphobacter. The sequence continues at coordinate 4,620 of JBDTDX010000322.1, read as the reverse complement.
GGTTCCGATCATTAGGCTTCCCAAAAAGCTTTGACTTTTCTCATGAGTGCCGAAGTGTAGCCTGCGCTGTCGGCTTCATTGCCGACAATCAAACCAACTAATGCAAGCACTAAGGCTAAGGGAAGGCCAAAAGCCCCTCCGAGCATCGCGATGCCTACGCCGCCGAGGGCAGCACCGATTATGCCTAAAAGCGGCACAAGCGTTATTTTCCCTCCATCGCTCTGCATGACTTTGTGGCCAAGGTCATACATGTCTTTTCGAAATGCCGAGTCGGACATATTTGCCCAAGCAGAATCGACTGAGTTGATCTTGTACTTTACAAATAGCTGTCTGAACGCTTCCACGTGTTCAGGAAATCGTTTCTTCGCATCATTTATGTCACTCGTGAAAGACAAAGCAGCCTCTGCAATATAAAGCTCAACTCATTTTTTACTGAATCAGTTTGAAGCTACCGAACTGGCGAAGAGGACAGGCGCGACTCGCGGCCATCGGTGGCTTTGAGGAAGTGGATGCCGGCGCAGCAGTATTCGGAGTCGCTCTTGAGCTTGTGCTCGACGTGCGGGGTGGCGCCATTCTCGACACGGCGCTTGAAAAGTTTGAGGGGGCCGCCGCAATCCTTGCAACGGAACTCGGTGTCTTCGTCGTCGAGGGCGTCGACGATGGTCTTGACCTTCCAGAAAAACTCGTAGCCGCCTGCCGCGCGAATCCGCCGCCGTTTTACCTGGCACTCGTGAAATTGTTCGCGTTCAATTGCCATGGTAGGACCTCGAGAAGTACACGTTCGGTTGTTGTGCGTGGAACTGCTGATTATTCGACGGGATGCTCGGAAGGATGCGCTTCCCGGCCATCGGTAGCCTTCTTAAAGAGAAGGCCGCCGACGCAATACTCGGAATCTTCGTGCAGCTTGTGCTCGACGTAGGGCACGGTGCCGGCCTTGCCGTTGCGGCCAAGCAACTTGACTGCGCCGAAGCAATCCTTGCAGCGGAACTCGGTATCGCTGTCGCTCAGGGCCACGGCAACTTCCTTGACCTTCCAGAACGGCTCGTATCCGCCGCCATCCTTCATGCGCCGTCGCTTCACTTCGCACTCGTACATCTTTTCGCGTTCGGCTGCCATTATTGTCCCGTTCCCCCGACCGTCATGCGGTCGAGCTTTATCGTCGGCATGCCCACACCTACAGGCACACTCTGTCCTGCCTTACCGCAGGTGCCAATGCCTTCATCGAGTGCAAGGTCGTTTCCAACCATCGACACATACTTCAGCGCTTCGGGCCCATTGCCAATCAGCGTTGCGCCCTTCACCGGCCGGGTCACTTTGCCGTCTTCGATGAGGTAGGCCTCGGAGGCCGAGAAGACGAACTTGCCGTTGGTGATATCGACCTGTCCGCCGCCGAAGTTCACGGCATAGAGCCCGCGCTTGACGCTCTTGATGATGTCTTCGGGCATGTCGTCGCCGTTGAGCATGTACGTGTTCGTCATGCGCGGCATGGGGATGTGGTGGTAGCTCTCGCGGCGGCCACTGCCGGTGTTGGGCGTGCCCATCAGGCGCGAGGAGAGCTTGTCGGAGAGATATCCCTTGAGGATGCCGTTCTCGATCAGCACGGTCTCCTGGGTCGGATTGCCCTCGTCATCCATATTGATCGAACCGCGCCGGTTGGGCATCAGGCCGTTATCGACGACGGTAACCTTTTCGCTCGCGACTTTCTGACCGATCAGGCCGGCAAACGCGGAGGTCTTCTTGCGGTTGAAGTCGGCTTCGAGCCCGTGGCCGACGGCCTCGTGCAGTAGAACGCCGGGCCAGCCGGGTCCGAGGACGACCTGCATCTCGCCTGCCGGGGCATCGACCGCGCCAAGTTGGAGGATGGCGGTGCGTGCGGCCTCGCGGGCGTAGTGCTCGGGAGATTTGTCGGTCTCTCCTGGGGTGCGAGAGTCTTCGAAGAAGTCCATGGTGACGCGCCCGCCGCCGCCGGATGTTCCGCGTGCCGTGCCGCCAGCGCCTCCGTTTGCCGCGCCATCCTTGGCGATGACAAAGATGCTGAGGCGGGCGAGCGGCTGGGTGTCCGAAGCAAACGTGCCGTCCGATGCGGCGACGAGGATGCGGCGAAGCTCGTCCGAGAAGCTGGCGCGGACCTGGGTGATGCGAGAGTCGTAGGCGCGTGCGGCCTTGTCGGCGCGCTGGATGAGTGCGAGTTTGGCGGAGATCTCGGCGTCGGCAGTAGCTCCGGTGACGGGATAGAGCGCAGGCGTCTCTGTATGGCGGAAGCCACTCATCAGATCTTTTGCCGGGCCGCTGGCGATCAGGGCTGCCGTTCGCGCAGCGCGGAGCAGGCGTTCGCTCGAAAGATCGTCCGTATACGCGTAGCCGGTGCGCTCGCCCGAAACGACGCGGATGCCGCAGCCCACGCTGATTCCCTGGCTGGCGGTTTTTACCAGCGACTCGTCAATACCGAGCGATGTGGAGGTAACTGACTCAAAGTAAAGGTCCGCGTAGTCGCCGCCGGCCGACAACGCCTCTCCCAGGCACCGCTCCATCAGGCGTTCCGAAAGACCGAGCTTCTGAATGAAGTATAGTTTGTGATCCGCAGCGGGCGATGTCATCTCTTTGATTCTAGGCCCCGCAAGGCACATCGGCAAATGACGCGGGTTTTTCTTCAGCGGCCTCCCGAGGGGTCGGGAGAGTTCGCGACGTTCAGATCGAGCTGCAACGTATTAAGGTCGGCGGCATAGCAGTTGCCATTCGCGGCGTAGGTTTTGGCGCAGGCACGTGTGTTTGCCGGTCTTCGGGGAGACTGCGCATACTGCCAGACGATCGCGTCGGGCGTACCGCTCCCGGAGAGGGGCGGCGGTTGCAGGGTGCAGCCCGGCGCGGGCGGACAATCGTCCTCATAGACCCACAGGTCGATCGGGTGCAGGTGCTGAGCGGCGACGTGGGCACGAATATCCTGCGCCGTGGTGATGGTGACCCCCGGCTCCTCGTGGACGATCTGGCCGCTGGCGTAGACGCCGGGGCGGAAGCCTGCGTTGGCGACCGCCTCGCTCCAGGCGAGCAGGTAAGACATTTGTTCGGGCAGCAGGCGTCCGCCTTCTTCCTGATCGAGGAAGATCAGTGTCTTCGGAGGGAAGCCTTCGCTTTTGGCGGCGGCGGTGGCGATGGCGGCGTCCTTGCGGCCAAGTGCGTCGGGCTTGATGCCGGCGGCGAGAATTTCCTTGTCGAACTTGCCGTTGGCGAGCACAAGGAAGCCGAAGCCCTGTTTCAGCAAAAGCTGCCGCTTGCCAACCCAACCGTTGCGATGCGCGCCGGGAGGATTGGTGAGCCAGTATCCCGCGTAGGTAAAGTGCTGGCGCAGGGCGGGGAGTGCGGCGTCGCCGGGATACTCGTTGCGGTCGAAGCCGACGTAAGCTTTTGCGGTCGAGGCAGAGGTCTGCGCCACTGCACAGGTCACCCCGGCCAATGCGATTACGAGGGCGCACGCGAACTTCCGCACTTCGTTTCGAAAGAGTTTAATCATCCTGGGTAAAGGTTACACAGAGCTGTGCTACCTTGCATGAAAAGAGTTGATTTGGCGCTTGCGAGGAGACGGTCATGAGCACGGATGCACGCTACCCCATTGGAAAGTTTGAACGGCCGGAGACTGTTACTCCGAATGAGATTCGGAATGCTATTGCAACGCTGGCCGAAACACCGGAGCTACTGCGAAACGCCGTCGGCGGTATGGATCAGGAACAGCTCAACACGCCTTATCGCGAGGGCGGTTGGACGGTGCGGCAGGTGGTTCATCACATCGCCGACAGCCATATGAACTCGTTTATCCGGTTGCGCATGGCGCTGACCGAGGACTGGCCGACGATTACGGCTTACAACGAAGCGGCATGGGCAACGCTGCATGATTCGGCCGCTCCGGTCGAGTGGTCGCTGGAGTTGATCGAAGCCCTGCACGCACGCTGGGTAATGCTGCTGTCGTCGCTGGAGGAAGCCCAATGGCAGCGTGGCTTTGTGCATCCGGAGCGAGGCCGTATGACTATCGAGACGGCGACGCTGATCTATGCGTGGCACTCGCAGCACCACATCGCCCACATCACACACCTGTCTTCGCGCGAAGGCTGGTAATTTCCCATGACGAGTATCTATCTTGCGGAGACCGACGCCGCGATCACGCGCTGCTTCCCTGTGATGCACCAGCTTCGCCCCATGCTGGTGGAGGAGGAGTTCGTCTCCGTCGTCCGCAATCAGCAGGCTGAGGGGTATCGTCTGGCCTTTCTTGAGGAAGACGGTGCCGTGGTGTCGGTGGCTGGCTTTCGCATTCATCATCTGCTCTGGAGTGGGAAAACGCTGTACGTTGATGACCTGGTGACGGATGCGGGGCTGCGTTCGAAAGGGCACGGCAAAGCAATGCTGGACTGGCTGATCGCACATGCCCGTTCGAGTGGCTGCGCCATGTTCAGTCTCGATTCGGGAACGCATCGCCAGGAGGCTCATGCCTTCTACTTTCGCAATGGGCTCAGGATCAGCGACTTCCACTTTCACCTGCCACTGTAGCGTGTGGTAGCTTCGCTCCATGCCGCCACGGACCATCGCCACGGAGCCGCAGCCAACAGAGGCGATTGCCGCCCTTCTGGAAAC
>JBDTDX010000321.1:0-3965 GCA_039922815.1 Granulicella sp. | reverse complement strand
CATCTCGTCCATAAAATCTATTACATTTTGCGAGGCACGACTCAATACCACCACCTGCGCCCCTTCCGCCAGGCATGCGCGAGAGATGCCTTCGCCGATTCCAGCGCCGCCACCGGTGACGACGATGACTGCGTCCTTGAGTCCAAGCTCCATGGGTGGGCCTTTCATTTTGCAGAAGATTAGAGGAATTGCTGTCGATCCAGTATCCGGTCCAGCAAGGGAGGATAAGGGTTATCAACTCAGAAGCGTGCAAAAAGCGCGACCCCTTTCGGCGGTCCATCCGTCCTACAGTTGCTTCTCAATGAGTCTTTCGCACTTTCAGCCTTGCGTATCGAACGTGCAAAAAAAGATACTCATAGAGAGTTTGTAGCTAGAGGTATCTGAATGTGTCAAATGAAATTGGAATTTCATTGACGAAAATATAGCGACACACATACACTTCACCGGGTTCCCTTGCGTTCTACTGTAGGCGTATGACGGGCTACCCAGCAGTCGATCTTCATGCTGAAAAATAGCTGGCATGGTGTCAAACGAAGGATTTTGTATGGCTTCGCTGAAAGGGAGCGCCGCACCATGCTGAAGACAGGTATCCTCAATCCGCAGATCAACGAATTGCTCAGTCGGGCAAGGCATACCAATACGCTTGTCATCGCCGACCGAGGGTTCCCGTTCTGGCCGCAGATTGAGACGATCGATATCGCGCTTGTCGATGACATTCCGACCGTGCTGAATGTTCTCCAATCGCTGCTCCCTAACTTCAAGGTCGGCCCCGTATGGATGGCAGAGGAATTCCGGCAAGTAAATACGCCAGAGGTGATCGGACAATTTGTAGACACGCTGCCAGCTATCCTATGGCTGCCACACGTCGCGCTTAAACAGCGTGTGCCCTCTGCTATCGGGCTCATTCGCACGGGAGACACAACCCAGTATGCCAACGTGATTCTAGAGTCGGCCTGAATGGCAGGGAACCCATGATCCAGTCGACGCTATCTGAACCTGTTCCTGCTCGGCCTGTACGCATCGATGCGCATCACCATCTCTGGAATTACAGCAGCACCGAGTACGACTGGATCTCTGACGAGATGCAGGTTCTTCGGCATGACTTTCTCCCGGACGACCTCGAAAGTGTACTGGAAGCCGCTCACCTCGATGGATCGATCGTTGTGCAGGCGCGACAGACGCTGGCAGAGACGAAGTGGCTGCTCTCGTTGGCCAATTCGAACGCGAAGATCTTCGGAGTTGTAGGGTGGGCCCCCATCGCCGATAGCAGTTTTCCAGAACTGTTGGAAAAACTGAGGCAGCAATCCAAGCTGGTGGGCCTTCGCCACGTCGTTCAGGCAGAACCAGCCGGATTTCTCGAAGGCGCGGCGTTCAACCAGGGTATCTCCCGTCTGCAATCCACAGGTCTGGTCTACGATCTTCTTATTTACGAGCATCAGATGAGCGCAGCTCTTAGCTTCGTCGATCGCCATCCAAAACAAAGTTTTGTACTGGATCATTGCGCGAAGCCGCATATAGCTTCTCAAGAGTTGGAGCCGTGGCGTATGCACTTGCACGAGCTCGCCCGGCGACCCAACGTTACCTGCAAACTCTCAGGTCTTGTGACGGAGGCGAACTGGGAGAGTTGGACACTGGAGACGCTGACGCCCTATCTCGATGCGGTACTCGAGGCCTTCGGCGCGGAACGATTGATGGCGGGCTCCGACTGGCCGGTATGCCTGTTGGCTACAACCTGCGAACGCTGGTGGCGCACGCTTTCTGATTACTGTGCCCAGTTGAGTAGATCAGAACAAGCGCAGATCATGGGACTTACCGCAGAGCGTATTTATCAGCTCAAGCTGACGAAGGGGTTGGACTAGTTCATGGAAAAAGCAGTGAGCACGGCAGCAGTTCGAGCGCGCGTTTTCCCGGTTGCGCAGGTGCGTGCCTTTGCACTCGTTACAGCACTTTTCTTCATATGGGGAATGTCGAACAATCTCACCGACATTCTGGTGCAGCAGTTTCGAAAATCGTTTGAGCTGTCGGCGATGCAGGCGCAGCTCGTGCAAACAGCCGTCTTCCTTGGGTACTTCTGCATGGCCATCCCTGCCGCTCTTTTGATGGAGCGCAAGGGGTATAAAGGCGGCATCCTCTGCGGACTTCTCCTCTTCGGTACGGGGACGCTGCTCTTTTGGCCAGCAGCAGTGATGGGGCGGTATCTTCCGTTCCTTGTCGCACTCTTTTTTGTCGGTTGTGGGTCAGCGGTTCTGGAGACTGCTTCCAATCCGTTTATTGCACAATTCGGTCCGTCAGAAACCTCAGAGCGCCGCCTCAACTTCTCGCAGTCGTTCAATCCACCGGGAACGATCACGGGAGTTCTGCTGGGTACGTATTTCATCTTCTCTGGCGTTGAGCTTACCTCCGTGCAAACTGCGTCGATGAAGGTTCATGGCACCTATGCTGCCTATCTTCATGCTGAGATCATGCGCGTCGTTCCCGTTTATATCGGACTGGGCTGTCTCGTCTTTCTCTGGGCGGTCCTAATCTGGCGAACGACATTTCCGAATCTCGCCATCGAAGGCGACCCGGCGCAACAACAGCGCGCCAGCTTTTCGAATCTGAAGGCTGCGCCGCACCTCTGGTATGCGGTCGTCGCACAGTTTTTTTACTGTGGCGCACAGGTCAGTACCTGGTCGTCGCTGATTCCTTATCTGAGGCAATACACGCTGCTCTCGGAGCGTGCGTCGGCCTACTGGCTCATCGGTAATCTCATCGCTTTTGCGATGGGACGCGTTATCTCAACCGGTCTAATGCGGTGGATTCAACCGATGCGCATGATCTTCCTGTACTCGCTCATCAACGTAGCGTTGCTTCTGGTCGGAATTACCCATCCCGGCCACGCAGGAGCCGTGGCTATCATGATCACCAGTTTCTTTATGGCACCCATGTTTCCGACGATCTTTGCTGCGGGCGTTCGTGGACTGGGGGCCGCTACCAAGCTGGGCGGCTCGGTCATTGTGATGGCCGTCGTCGGCGCTGCCGTCATTCCTCCCGCGCTGGGTTTCGTCGCCAAGCAATACTCCAGCTATGCAGCAGGCTACAGCGTTACGGCGGCATGTTATCTGGTGGTTGCCTTGTATGCTCTGTTCGCTCAGCGTCAACCCGCCTCCGAGGAGCTACAAGGAGAGCGAATACCTTCGCCCTAAACGAGATTCCTCCTGTATTTGCCGCTATTTAGTGGTGCGAAGACGATGGGGATACTGTGCGTGGATCGACGGATTCGCTCAATGATGCGGATTTTGTGTGAACTTTTACCCCCCGGTTTGCGTTACAAAAAAGATATAGTTCCAATTGAACGAAGAGGACTGTGCAGATCATGATCGAACGAATTGTGCGGATCAAGAACTTCAGTGGGAATCTCTTGTTGTCTGTGGCCTGCTCGGTGGCCTTTGTCGCCCCAATGGTGATGGGAACGCTGTCTGTCCCGGTGGCGCAGGCACAAGCCGCCGCTCCTGCGGTCAGCGCGGCCCATGTGCCGGGTGATATAGCAGGGGACTGGCAAGGAACGCTTCAGGCCGGTGACAAATCGTTGCGGACCATTCTGAAAATCTCCAAGGCCGATAAAGGCTGGAGCGCGAAGATGTACAGCATCGACCAGGGAGCACAGCCATTCAACGCCACTTCCATTACGCTGAATGGTTCCGCGTTTAAATACACGGTCGATCTGATCGGCGGCAGCTATGAGGGGACGTTGAGTGCGGATGGCAATTCCATTACAGGAAACTGGGCGCAGGGCCCCAATCCGTTGCCGCTGACGCTGGTGCGTGCGACCAAAGAGACAGCGTGGGAGATTCCAGCACCTCCACCTCCACTGAAGTTGATGGCAGCCGATGCAGATCCCTCGTTCGATGTGGCGACGATTAAGCCGAACGACTCCGGGGCAACAAGAATGCAGAGTCTTACCGTGAATGGACGCAATTTCGCTA
>JBDTDX010000320.1:0-9471 GCA_039922815.1 Granulicella sp. | reverse complement strand
GCACAACCAAATCCAACAGGCCGTCGTTGTCCAGGTCAACCCAGGCGGCACTACTGGAGAACCCGCCGCCAGCTACATTCGCAGATTCCGTCACGTCCGTGAATGTGCCGTTCCCGTTGTTGTGGTAAAGATGGTTGCCCCCGTAACTGGTCACAAAAAGGTCTTCAAAACCGTCGTTGTCGAAGTCTCCTACGGCAGTTCCCAAAGAATAGCCAACGCCCTGCAAACCGGCCTTCTCCGTCACATCCTCAAAGGTTCCGTCCGGCTTCTGATGGTAGAGGCGGTTCCAATACTTGCTACCGTCTTTCTGAGGAATAGCTGTCCTCGGAGTTGGATCAGAGAGCAGGGCTCCGTTCGCAAAGAAGATGTCCAAACGGCCATCGTTGTCGTAATCGAAGAGCGCTGCTCCGGAGCCCATGGTCTCGATAAGATACTTTTTAGCCGTGTGTGACGCCATGTGCTGGAACTTCACGCCGCTTCCAGCAGTGACATCGACAAATGACCCTCCGTCTGATGAATGAGTTGTTGCAGAATCTGTTGGAGCGTGACTGGCGGTTGTCGCTGAGGGAGTACCAGCGTTGCTGGAAGACTTCGTGGCGGGCTGATGCTGCGCCATACCAGTCATCGAAGAGATCGCAGCAAGCAACAGTGGTAAAACTCGCAATCGAAGTGCTGTATCAAATTTCATAGGGTCAGATGGACTCAGTATGCAGCTGGGTAGCTTTCGCCGCAATACCAACATGTATGACTCCTCATTGTATTTAATGTTGCCTGGCAGTCATTGGCTGCTCCCATTTCACTTCCCTGCTATTCCACCCAATTCGATTCGCAGGTAGGATGATTTCACTGCAATGAGACTCTGCTATCGGCGATGCAAAATCATTCCCTACCTTCTGGCCACGATGGCCTTGTGCGGGGCTATGGCGGCGCGGGCACTCCAACCGGGGGGCAACCTTGGACAATATTCGCGCCAGGTTTGGAGCACGGATAATGGTTTACCGCAGAGCTCAGTTCATGCAATTTTGCAAACCTCTGATGGTTTTCTGTGGGTAGGAACCGAAGGCGGCCTCGCACGTTTCGATGGGTATCAGTTCAGTGTCTTCGATACGGAGAGTACGCCACGTCTCCCTGGGAACGATGTTCAGAGCCTGCTTGAAGATCAAGTGGGAGCCCTCTGGGTAGGGACTGAAACCGGATTAGTGCGGCTAAAGGACGGACTAGCGCAAATCTATACAACTGCCTCCGGCCTTCCTTCCGACGAAATCAGGACAGTTTCTCAGACAAAAGACGGCACACTCTGGGTGACAACTGCTGCCGGTATCGCTTCAGCGTCGGCTGTTGGTGAGGGACGAGCCATCCGTTTTCACGCCTTCACTCGCAGCGAAGGTCTATTGAGCAATACAGTAACCGCGATCACCAAAGACGCACACGGTGGGGTCTGGGTGGGAACGACCCTGGGATTGAACCACATCGTCGCAGGGCACGTAGAGCGCGGCCCAAAAGACACTGTTGGCATATCGATCGAGGCACTCGGTAGCATCAACGGGACCGGCGACAACGCATACCAGTTGCTGATCGCCACGCCTGACAAGGTGATGCGTTTCGCCGGTGGCGAGCTTACTCCGATTGCACCTCAGGTATCACTTCCGCTTGGAGGCGTTCACTCACTGGTTGGTACGGCGGAGGGTGTCTGGATCGCCGGCAAGAGCGGCGTGACCCTGGTCCGCCCGAGCGGCGCTCAACTTTTCGTTATGGGCAAAGATTTGCCCGGATCCCAGGTCTCTACAATCTTCAGAGACCGGCGGGGAGCAGTCTGGATTGGCACAAACGCTGGCCTTGCGCGCTGGTCAGATGGAAAGATGGAGACGATTTCCGGAAGTGCAAATTCCACGACCTCGGCCATACTTTCGCTCTACGAAGATCATGAAGGCAATCTGTGGACCGGGACCGAAACAGACGGTATCGGGATCCTTCGGGATCCACTCTTCCAGATTCTTGATCGCCGACAAGGTTTAGTCGATGAATCTGTCACCTCAGTGGCTCAGGCCGGAGACGGAAGCCTTTGGGTGGGAACCAGCAGAGTTGGACTGAACCGCTTCGATCTGGACCACAGTACCAACCAGGTTTTTACTGCGAACAACTCACTCGCCAGCGATACAATCCTTTCGATCGCTTCCAACAGCATAGGCTCGACTCGTCCACCCGAATTATGGGTAGGCACCCCTGACGGACTGAATGAACTCGTGAACGGCCGATGGAAGCTCTACACCTCCGCAGATGGCCTCGCGGACGATTTCGTGCGTTCCCTCCTCATCGCAAAGGGTGGCAACCTCTGGATTGGAACACGGCGCGGGATTACTGAATGGAAATCGGGACACGGGACAACCTGGACTATGGCTGACGGATTGGGCAGCGATCTGGTCGGAGCGATGGTGCAGGATACGACGGGCGACCTATGGGTTGGGACGCTTGGAGGGCTGTCGCAGATTCACGACGGAAAAATTCGGAATTTCACCACCGTCAACGGACTGCCTAGCAACACAGTCACTGCACTGGAGGCTGGTCCCGATGGAACCCTATGGGTGGGCACAAAAGATCAGGGTCTTGCATTGCGGGACAGTAACGGCTTCTTCAGTTTTGCGAAGGCTGCTCGGCTTCCACGCAACATTTATGCCATCCTGCTCGACGGATACGGAGCGATCTGGCTGAGTTCCGACCTTGGGATTTACCGGGTGGCAATCCAGTCTCTTGAAGCATTCCGCGCAGGACGTGTCCCCGACGTCGCGGTCATGAGCTACGGAACCGGTGATGGACTACCGTCGCTCGAAGACTCGGGGATCGGTCACCCGTCTGCTGTCAGACTCGCAGACGGACAGCTTTGCTTTGCTTCCAGACGCGGCGTGGTCGTATTTAATCCAAAGAATCAGGTCGACACTGGTTTCACTCCACCAGTTGTCTTGGAACAGGTAACGATCGATGGCCGTAGTGTGACCGCCGGCGAGATGGCTTCCATTCCAGCCGGAGCGTCAAACTTCTCCTTCTCGTTCGCAGGTATAAGCTTTGCGGCTCCGCAGCGAGTACAGTACCGATACATCCTTGAAGGCTTCGATAAGCAGTGGATCGAATCCGGCACACGCAGAACAGCCTTTTATACAAATCTCTCGCCCGGCCGCTATCGCTTCCGTGTCAGCGCAAGGATCTCTGGTGGGCCATGGAGCGAGCCCGGTGCGTCCATATCGATACGGTTGCAACCTCGCTTTTATCAGACCACCCTCTTTCGCATTGTCCTTGCGCTCCTGGCGGCGGTGGCACTCTTCGGCCTGTACCGGCTGCGCGTCAAAACACTTCAGGATCGCTTTGCTGCCGTAGGTGCGGAACGAAACCGTATAGCACGCGAGATCCACGACACTCTGGCGCAGGGCTTCGTGGCAGTGTCTGTGCGACTGGAGATTATGTCGCAGTTGCTAAGAACGCAATCGACCGACGACTGCCGCAAACAACTGGACCAGACCCGCAGTCTCGTTCGTGACAGCCTGGCAGAGGCGCGCCGTTCTATCTGGGATCTGCGTGCTGAAGGAATTGGTTCCATGACGCTACCGTCACGCCTTGCACGCTCGGTGCAGCAGGTAATGTCCAGCGGAACGGAAGCTCGCTTCGAGACCACAGGCACCTATCGTCCCCTCGAACACAAACTTGAAGAGGAACTGTTTCGTATCGCGCAAGAGGCGATTACAAATTCGCTCCGTCACGCGGCGGCACGTATCATCGAAGTGCGCCTCACCTACACTTCGGAACTTGTTTTGCTGGAGGTTACGGACGATGGGCGCGGATTTGACGCGACCCAACCTCCGGCAACGCGACAAGGACACTTCGGGGTGATTGGGATGGAGGAGCGGGCCCACAAGATTGGCGCAACCGTCATTGTGGAAAGTAGCTTTGGGCGTGGAACAACGGTCCGCATTGAAAAGCGATTGCAAGCTCGAGACGTTGCAACAAGTAAGGAGGATACGCATGCCTGAGATGATTCGCCTGATGGTTGTTGACGACCATCCGGTTGTAAGACAGGGACTGGTCGCGCTTCTCAAAACAGTTGATGGAATCGAGGTTGTCGCTGAGGCGAGCGATGGTGGAGAAGCAGTCGCCCAATATCATACGCATCAGCCTGATGTGACGCTGATGGACCTGCGTTTGAAAACCGTTGGAGGCGTCGAGGCCATTCACCTCATCCGCGGTCAGCACCCGCGAGCGCGCATTATTGTGCTCACCACTTTTGATGGTGACGAAGATATCTATCGGGCGATGCAGGCTGGGGCCAAGGCTTATCTTCTGAAGGGCATGTCGATCGAGGACCTCATCAGCACTATTCGTACCGTGCACCTTGGCCGGTCACGGATACCGCCGGAGATTGCGGAGAAGTTGGCCGAGAGAATGTCCGGCCCTCAGCTCACCAACCGGGAATTAGGAGTGCTCCAACAGATCGTTCAAGGGGGGAGCAATCGAGAAATCGCCAACAAACTAGCCATCTCGGAGGCCACTGTCAAGACGCACATCAACAGCCTGCTGGCTAAACTAGGCGTGACCGATCGAACACAGGCCGCTACCGCAGCGATCCAGCGCGGCATCGTCCATCTTGATTCGCAAGACAGGGAGGGGTGGAACCATGGGTAACGAATCAACGACGTACAGTGCTTGCCAGACGGCCTTGTCAAAGCGGAAGTACAACAAGCGTCTCCGTTTGTTGCGAGCTACTACGCTATGCGTAATGTTTCTGTCTCTGGGTTGCTGTGCCGGATGGGCTCAGAGTCCTGCAAACAACTGGCGCTCTGCCACAGAAGCCGAGCTTCAAGCGCTGCTTCCAGCCCGTGCTCCGGTAGAGAAGGAGCACATCGAAACGGAGATGAGATCCGCATCAGGAGTGACCAACGGTCATGGGCGCTTCTTTGCAGGCATCGTTTTGATTACGGCCGGATATTCGGCAGACGGGAAGTATTCTCATTACCTGATAACACAGGTTCCCATCGAGATCGGTGACGTTTCGCTTCCGGCAGGAGAATACGTTTTAGGATGGAAGCGCGGAGACGAGACCCTCGACGTAAAGTTTTACGATGCGGCCACGGGTGCGCCGCGAGGTTCGGTCGAAGCCGTGCGCATCGCGAATAGCAGCCGCGTCGAATCGTTCAAGATATGGCCGCCACGAACGAAATCCTTGATACAGATTGGTCGCTTCGGCATGCCCTATCGCATCTCAAAATAGGGTGCTTCCTGAAGACTTCCCTGTTTTCTCCACGCAGAGGGCCGGAATCATAACGGAAGAGATGGGAAAGTACGCCTGAACCTGGTTGAATTGCTACACGATTACCACCGTAAAGGACCTGTAGCAACTGCGTTTCGGAGCACGATCAATGATCTGATGACAGACATCAGATCATTGACTCGCTTCCCTTCACAGATGTAGGCGCGACCTGCGCTTTGACGGAATCGATGTGATAAGACCCCGACGCGGCTGCGTAATTTTCTGTTTCAAAATGTTCCGACGCGAACCCGAACGACGGCACCAGGATGGCGAAAGTTGAGTCCGCGATCCGTCTGGTCTCCGTTCCAAAGACGGGTCATGTGCCACGTGCCGTCCTGATAATAACCCTCTTCGGCGCGCAGAATCTGCATTCTCAGACCAGGCAAACGTCCCGGCACATGGAATGCAACGCTCGCGTCGAAGCCAGTAACGAGAAACTCATTGGGGCCTAGCTGCGCGACTAGCGCACGACCATGATGGTCCGGCGTCCCAGGTGCCTTTCGGCCATCTGGCTGCGGAAATCCAAAGCGAACCGAGGCCTTCCAGGGACCAAAATCAAGCTCCTCTGTCGACGCTCCGGGCGCTTCCACTGCAGTTTTGAGCTTACCTTCGTAGTTCAGTTTTGCAATTTCACGGTCCATCGGTTTAATCAAAGTAAAGTTTTCGGTGTGCGCCTTTGGGCCGTTGGTCGCAAACGTCCAGCCCGTATAATCCACGCCGAAGGGAGAAAATCCAATCGCTCCTTCACCAAGCGCCGAGAAAAAGTAAGGTGCATAGCTGTCCCCGTTGCCTGTCTCAGGAATCCAAAGCGCATTGTCCGGACGACGGTAGGTCGTCATGATCTCGCGATAAAACCCGGGATCGTCGCTATAAATATCGGGACCGATGATGTCAATTGCAGGAGCGAACGCCTTCCAAAGGGAGATCATATCCTGCACAGGGCCGCCAGAAGGATAGCCGACGCCCGGATTCGGAATCTGGCGCTCCGGCAGCTCTGCCACCGGGTACGACACCCAGACGTTGCAGTACATCGGAATATCAAACTCACGCTTGCCCGCTGCTGCGATCTCATTGATATAGCGCGACTGGTAATAGGCCTGAAAGGTCTCGTCGGCCTTACCTGCGAAGACATCTTGCCAAGTACCTTTCGATTTGCCACTCGCTTTGAGTAGATCCGCTGGGACTTCGCCCGCAAACTCCTTGTTGGAAGATGTCGAGAAATCCCGCGGGCTGCCTATACCCCCCGATTCGTTTTCTACCTGAATCATCAACACGGTGTGATCGGTGGCGTCGACTTCTTTCAGGTGACGCATCATGGCTACAAATGCTTGTTTGTCCGCATCGCGATTCACATTCGAGTTCGCAGAAAGAACATCAATTGGCTCCCCTGCAGCATTGATCATGCGGGGGTATTTGTGGGAGTCCGTCTTTACCCAATCTGGGGCGTAATGCATGTTGCCGTTCTTCCATGTTCCAAACCACAACAGGATGAGATGGAGATGGTGCTCGCGAGCACCATTCACCAAGGCATCGACGGTCGAGAAATCGAATTTGCCAGGCATCGGCTCGAGTTGCTCCCAGTAGATAGGCGCCTCGGCGGTATTGACATGCATCGCCTCGAGGGCTGGCCAAACCTGGGGCAACACGGATGGCCAAGAACTTGAGTTGTTGATTTGTGCGCCCAACACAAGGTATGGCGCACCGTCCACCATGAGAGCGTAACGACCGTCCTGGTGAGCGATACGAGGAGCGTCCGCTGCTGAGGCTGAAGCCGTCCCAAGTGCTATCACTATCGCAAAAAATGTTGCGGATATTGCAGCGCGAATTACTTTCATAACAATCTGCTCCGGTCTGGCTTTTGAATCTCAGTGTGGACAGCTTTCGCTGCAACTGGTGTAATCTTGCAACCGCTTACTTTTCAAAGTCTGCTCGGTGGAATCTTCTCACAAGGAAGCTGTTGCCGCCACCCCATGTAGCGGCGAGACACAGATGACCGAGCGGTTTGCAGATAATGCTGGAGGATATGGAATGCGCTACATCGTAGGCTTGTTGACTGTTTGGATGATGGCAGGAACCTACACGGTTGCGCAGAACGCAATCCAGTACGACGCAAGCCAACACGTCTGGCAGATCAGTGCTGGGGAGATGAGCTACGTCCTCGGCGTGAATAATAAGAAAGGGCTTCAGTCGATTTACTGGGGCCCTAAGCTCGAGAAGGGCTCCGCTTTCAGCGCTCCCAGGGAATACCCTGAGGCAGCATCCTTTGACAATGGAATTTCTACGACTCCCCTGGATTATGTAGGTTGGGGAGGCGGACTTCCTTATGAACCAGACCTCAAGATAAGCTTCCCGGACGGGAATCGTTCCCTGCTGCTGGAATTCGCCGATGCCAAGGTAAGTCCTGATGAACTCGAGATCACGCTCAAGGATGCGTTGGCTCCCGTTTACGTCAGACTTTTCTACCATGTCTGGCCTCAGGGGATTTTAGGCCGATGGTCGCGTGTAGAAAACCGCGGGAAGGACAAAATCATTGTGGAGCAGGCCGAATCGGCGACGTGGAATCTTCCTCCCCGTTCCACTTATGAACTCAGTTCGTTGTCGGGGCGTTGGGGCGCGGAATGGCAACTCCAAACCGAGGCGCTGCACCCGGGTGCCGTCGTCCTTGAGAGCCGCAGGGGTAGCACCTCTCACCAGGCGAATCCGTGGTTCGCGATTGGCAGCCATGGCGAAACGACCGAAAATGCTGGCCCGGTCTGGTTTGGCGAGTTGGGCTGGAGCGGCTCCTGGCGTTTCGCAATTGAACAAACATTCTCCGACCGAGTCCGGATTACAGGTGGCACCAATCCCTTCGATTTCGCGTATCCGCTGGCTGCGGGAGAGTCGCTGGAGACGCCGAAATTCTACGCGGGATACACGGGAAAAGGGCAAGGCGAAGCGTCCCGGATTTTGCACCGCTTCCAGAGAGAGGAGATTCTGCCGCAGCATCCGACTCCGAAACTGCGTCCAGTACTGTTCAACTCCTGGGAGGCAACAGAGTTCGCTGTCGATGAAAAAGGGCAGATCGCACTGGCCGAAAAGGCTGCAAAGCTAGGTGTCGAGCGCATGGTGATCGACGATGGCTGGTTCGGACAAAGGAACAGCGACCATGCGGGACTTGGCGATTGGACTGTCAATCCGCAGAAGTTTCCTAACGGGCTGAAGCCAATGATCGATCGCGTGCACGCGTTAGGGATGGACTTCGGCATCTGGGTTGAGCCGGAGATGGTAAATCCCGACAGCGATCTCTATCGCAAACACCCAGACTGGGCGATGAACTTTCCAGGTCGTCCGCGCATCGAGGCACGCAATCAATTGATGCTGAACCTGGCGCGCGAAGATGTGCGACAGTACGTCTTCAACTTCCTCGACAAGTTGGTTTCAGAAAACGATATAGCCTTTTTAAAGTGGGATTACAACCGGAATTGGACCGACCCTGGCTGGGACTCTGTTCCTCTGGATCAACAGAAAGAGATCTATATCAAGTTTGTCGATAACCTCTACGGCATTCTTGCGGATCTGCGACGAAAGCACCCCAAGCTGGAGATCGAGTCCTGCTCAGGTGGCGGTGGGCGCGTCGATCTGGGCATTCTGCGGTACACCGACGAGGTATGGCCCTCCGACAACACCGATGCACTGGATCGCCTGGTGATTCAGGACGGCTTCACGCACGCATACTCGCCAAACCTGATGATGGCATGGGTCACAGACGTGCCGAATCGCCCTGGAAACCGCTTCATCCCACTTGAATTCCGCTTCCTCGTTGCCATGAGCGGTTCGCTTGGCATCGGCGGTAACTTGAACAACTGGTCGCCCGACGACATGGCCAAGGCAAAGGAATTCACCTCCTTTTACAAACAGGTGCGTCCAACGGTCCAGCTTGGAGAGTTGCATCGTTTGATGCCGCCAGAAAACAGCGAGACGAGCGCGGTTCAGTATGTTTCGGCAGACCGCCAGGACGCGGTGGTCTTCGCCTATCTTCACTCGCAGCACTACCATCGTCCATTCCCAGTGATTCATCTAGAAGGACTGGACCCCAAAGCATCCTATCGCTTGATCCCACTGGATGCGAAAAAGATCCCGGGACTCCCTGCGGAGCGCAACGGCTCCCAGTTGATGGGGGAGGGTCTTCAGTTCAACCT
>JBDTDX010000319.1:0-6777 GCA_039922815.1 Granulicella sp. | reverse complement strand
GCTCCTCCTGTTTATAGAAAAATAAGGTCAGCGCGTTGCTGAAAATCTCGGTCGTGAGAGGATTCTGTATGAGTGATTTCATCCCCAAAGCAGGCGAAGTAAAAGTAGGCGGACTTGGCAGGAAAGCGCAGAAGCTGCAGGCAGCGCGCGAAAAGGCAGCCAACGTAAAGAGCGGTGTGAAGCCGCCTCCCGGAGCTTCCGCGGCCTCATTCAAGGCAAAGGACTCCTTCGCGAACACGAAGAAGACAACTTTTCAGCGCAAGGCTGTCTAGCTCATATAGACCTATAGTCAGCTTTTTAGCCGATACCTATAAAGCCTGCCCTACCGAGTAAGCGCCGGTTCAACGTCATCGGCCGCAACTCCGAGGACGCCTGCGACGAAGTCGAGCGCTTCCTCCACCGCTCCTTCCTCGTTGGCCTGCCCCACATCCGCATCGTTCACGGCACCGGCATGGGCATCCTCCCGCATCCTGCGCGAGTTCCTCCGCACCCACCCTATGTCACTACCATCACCGGGCAGTCACCCAACCAGGGCGGTCACGGTGCCACCGAAGTAGAACTCCGTCGAGGATCCTGCCGCCGTTGTCATCCGGCTCCGCCATCACACCATCTTTTTGGGATCGACAAGCTCATCGAAGTGCTTCTCATCGATGAGCCCCGTCGCCAATGCCGCTGCCTTCAGCGTAGTGTCCTCCGCAAGCGCCTTCTGCGCGATGCGCGCGGCATTTTCATATCCGATCATCGGGCTCAACGCGGTTACCAGCATCAATGAGTTGTCCAGATTCGCCTTCAGCTTCGTCTCATTCACCTGCATCCCTTTAATGGCATAGATACGAAACTTCTCGCAGCCATCCGCCAGAATCCGGGCCGAGTGCAGAAAGTTATGGATCATCACCGGCCGCATCGCAAGCAGCTGAAAGTTGCCCTGCGACCCCGCCAGCGCAATCGCGGTGTCGTTCCCCATCACCTGCGCTGAGATCATCAGCATCGCCTCACACTGCGTCGGGTTCACCTTGCCCGGCATGATGGATGAGCCCGGCTCATTCACCGGCAGCATCAGCTCGTCCAGTCCGCAGCGGGGGCCGGAGGCGAGCCAGCGCAGATCGTTCGCGATCTTTGCAAGCACCATCGCCAGCCCCCGCAGCGCAGCATGCGCAGCCACCACCGCATCCGACGAGCTGAGCGCAGCAAACTTGTTCGGAGCCGTAACGAACGGCAGACCGGTCAGCCCTGCAATCTCCTCCGCGATCGCCTCCGCAAACCCCTTCGGAGCGTTGAGCCCCGTGCCCACCGCGGTCCCCCCAGCCGCAAGTCGATACAGCCCTCCCAGCGAGGCCTTCACCAGCGCGACCGCATCGCGCAGCTGTGCGCCGTAACCTGACCACTCCTGTCCGACCGTCAGCGGCACGGCATCCTGCAAATGCGTGCGGCCAACCTTGATGACCGCGCTCCACTCCACAGACTTCGCGTCAATTGCAACGGTCAACGCTTCGACCATGGGAATCAGCGATGTTTCGAGCGCAATCACCGCGGCGATGTGCATCGCAGTCGGAAAGGTATCGTTCGATGATTGCGACATGTTGGCGTGATCGTTAGGATGAACCGGCCGATGCGACCCCAGCGGCTCCCCCGCCAGCTGACTCGCTCGATTCGCAATCACCTCGTTCACATTCATGTTGGTCTGCGTGCCCGAGCCCGTCTGCCAGACGTAAAGCGGAAACTCGCCATCCAGTTCGCCAAGGATCACCTCACCGGAGACTTGCCGAATCAGATCGGCCCTCTCCTTCGATAACAGGCCTAACCGATCGTTCACGATGGCCGCGGCTTTTTTGATATATCCGTAAGCGCGATAGACCGCCATGGGCATGCGGTCGTTTCCAATGGAGAAGTGCTGGAGCGAGCGCTCGGTCTGCGCCCCCCAGAGCCGTTCCGCCGGCACTTTTACCTCACCGAGAGAATCCGTCTCGATACGAAATTGGTTGGAAGTCTCAGCACCCATGGGATTGACCCTCTTGTGAGAAGCATATGCTCGCTGTCGTAAAAAACACATCTCCGCACGCCTGCGGATGACCTGTCCGTCGCAGCTTCACCGCGATGGGTGGACGAACACATCTCCCAACTCACCAAACTGTCATCCTGAGCCAAGCATCGCGAGGAAACGCAATCGAAGAGCCCGCACTTCGCCGCAGCACCCATATTCTTCATCGCATCAAATTCTCATCAGGCCGTTGACCCGTCTAACCGGCCCCACCGCATCCAAACCCCACAAAAGAATCCTGACCTGTCCTGAACTTGTTCGTCCTAAATCGCCAGAAAAAGCATCGCCACCCCCACTTAGACAATCTTTATAGAGGGTCATCACCCATTCTGGAGTTCTAACGCATGGCGGAAGGTACCGCGCACCACGAGGCATGGAAGCCCAAGGCTAATCCCTGGCTGATTGCTGCCACCGTCGCGCTTGCCGCGTTTATGGAGGTGCTCGACTCCTCGATCGCCAACGTGGCGCTGCCGCACATCGCTGGAAACCTTGGCGCCAGCACCGATCAGGGCACCTGGGTGCTCACCAGTTATCTCGTCGCCAACGCCATCGTCCTGCCTGCGGGCGGATGGGCCTCCTCTGTCATTGGCCGCCGCAACTTCTTCATGCTCTGCATCGTGATCTTTACAGTTTCGAGCTTCCTCTGCGGCATCGCTCCAACGCTTCCCATGCTGCTCATCTGCCGCGTCTTCCAGGGCATCGGCGGTGGCGGCCTGCAGCCCATGGCGCAGGCCATCATGGCCGACTCCTTCGAAGAAAAGAAGCGCGGCCAGGCCTTCGCCCTCTATGGTCTCGTCGCTGTGCTCGCGCCTTCCATTGGCCCCACCGTTGGCGGCTGGATCACCGATAGCTACTCCTGGCGCTGGATCTTCTACATCAACATTCCCGTCGGCATTCTTGCCCTTTTCCTCACCGCGCGGCTCGTGCAGGACCCGCCCTGGATCAAAGCCGACCGCAGGAACCTCTTCAAGCTCGATTACATCGGCCTCGGTCTGCTCACCGTCGCCATGGGCGGCCTCCAGATCGCACTCGACAAGGGCGAGCAGAACGACTGGTTCGCCTCCGGCTTCATCCGTTTCTTCGCGCTGATGTTCGTCGTCGGCATCATCGGCCTGATCTGGTGGGAGCTGAGGCACAAGGATCCGATCATGAACCTGAAACTCTTCAAGTTCAAAAATTTCGCAATCTGCTGCCTGCTCATGATGCTGGTCGGCGGTGTGCTCAACGCGGCCACCGTCCTGCAGCCGCAGTTCCTCCAACAATTGCTCGGCTACACCGCCACCAACGCCGGTATGGCGCTGACCGCGGGGGGCATTGCCCTCGTCATCGTCATGCCCGCCGCAGGCATTCTGACCGGCAAATTTCCGGCACGAAACCTCGCAGCCGTCGGCTTCGGCTTCTTCGCCATTGCCTATTACTATGTCTCCACACACGTCACGCTGGATATGAGCTTCGGCGAAGCCAGCTTTCTCCGCGTCATTCAGATGATCCCGATTCCGTTCTGCTTCATCGCCATCACCAACGCCGCCTACGTCGGTCTGCCGCGCGAAGCCTCCAACCAGGTCTCCGGTCTCATCAACTTCGTCCGCAATGTTGGCGGCAGTATCTTTATCGCCGTCACCGGTGCCCTCGTCACCAATCGCTCGCTCTACCACCAGGCGCGCCTGGTCGATCACATGCAGCCTGGCAGCCCCGGCTACAACAGCGCCATTCACGGTCTCAGCGGTCTGTTCGGCGGCGGAGCGCAAGGCAGCATGATGGCCAAGGCAAGCATCTACCAACAGCTCAACGCGCAAGCTGGCGCTCTTGGTTATGTGGACGTCTACCGGATGCTCTGCTGGATGTCGATCATCATGGTCGGTTTCGCCTTCCTGCTCAACAAGAACAAGCCCGGCCAGGGCGCGCCCGAAGGCGCCGTCCACTAGAAAAGGAGCCGTTGCTGCAGAGTCTGCCGAGTCCTTCGTTTGTCATTCCCGAAGGAATCTGCGGTTACCTTCTTACACACCAGCACCAAATCGACTCTAAACATCCTCATCACCAGTTGACCCCAGCGTCATCGGCTCGTTTCGCTTTCCAGAGAAAGAGGGTGTCTCCGCTACCTCCACCCGCGCTATAAAAGGGAAGCGACTGTAGATCGCATCGACGATCGCGTCCGCCTGTGCGTCGCTAACATTCGGCAAGAGACACACGCAATCCTCCATCCCCAGCAGCGCGTAGAGCCCTTTGGCCTCGAACGCACCCTCCATGCCGCGCCTTCGACCCTGCCGAAACTGCAGGCTGCTGACCTCCGACCACAGCAGCCAGATCGTGCTCGTCTCGCTCTCTATATCTCCCTCTGCCACCAGATCGTGCTCCGTCACCCGTAACTCGGCAACCCGCACCTGGACCCAGCGCCACGCGGGAAAGCCGATGAGCGCAAGAAATCCTGCCAGCACCAGCCAACTCAGATCGATGTGCCATGCGAACCACAGCCCCAGCCCACCCAACACCGGAACGATCAGATCGGCGAGTCGTCGCACGCTGGTCACGCGAAATCGCAGCAGATCCCCGTCGTCGAACTGCTCCACCGTCACCGCAGTTCCAAACCACCTCATGCCCCGAATCCTAACAGCTGGCTTCACGCCGCCGTAGAACCCGCCACCAGATCTTCACGCATTCAAATCATGGTTTGAAAATATTCTCCTGAGGCTGGCTTACAAGTTTGGAGGTATCGAAGCCCTGCGAGACGGCTTGTGCCTCGATCTCTGAAAGCACCTCTGGCGGAAGGGCAGTCGTCCTCGAAAATACCCAGAGATTTTTGTGGTTGGGGCTGCCGACGAGTGCCCACGCGTACTCCGGCCCAAGCGCGAGCACCCAGTATTTTGTGGAGAACGGCCAGAGGTAGCTGGCCCGAAGTTTGCCATCGCCATTTTTATTCTGCTTGCCGCTGGCATTATTGGCTACCATTTCGCCAGTCTTGACGCGGCAGGCGTTGACCAGTTGAAAGCGGTTCGGTTTGTCGGCGAGCGCGATCTCGACAAACGAGTCGCTCACGCAATCCTTCTCGCGCTTGTTCGGCTGCCGGGCAACGATATACCAGGCCCCTGTAAAGCGCGTCAGGTCCAGTTTCGGAACGGGGCGAACAGTCTGGCCGCTCGATACCTGGGCTAGCGCCAGCAGGAGAGAGAGCAAGGCCAGCCCTTTCGCCGTCGTCCGCAGTGCTTGTTTCGTCATGTTCCCCTCAGGTCTCTGCTAATTCGATGCTGCAAAGAAGGAAGTGATCGCCGGAGGAAATGGATTAGGCGAGAATAGAGGAGGTTTGCGAATTGCTTCAGGAGGGTTTTCTTGCTGAGAATCAAGGTGAAAAAGCTGCATCCGGCGGCAGAGTTGCCGCGTTATGCGCATACAGGCGCATGGGGAGATCTGGCAGCGGACCTTTACGCCTGCGAGCCGGCAACGCTGGCAGCAGGGCAGACCGTGGCCGTGCCGACCGGGATCGCGCTCGAGTTTCCTTCGGAGTACGGGGCTCTCGTAGAAGACCGCTCAGGGCTGGCCATCAAGGGGTTGACGACGCTGGCCGGCGTGATCGATCCCGGGTATCGCGGGGAGATCAAGGTAGTGCTGACGAACCTGGGCGCAAAGATCAAGCTGATCGGCGTGGGCGACCGGATTGCGCAGTTGCGGTTGGTGCGGCGTTACGAGGCAATCTTCGAAGAAGTAGATGAGTTGATTGAGGCTCCCCGCGGCGCAGGTGGATTTGGAAGCACCGGCGCTTAGCGAACCTCTGATTAAGCCTCGTTTTGAAAGGGCGTGGCTTTAGCCACGCCGCAAATCGCCCATGTAGCACGGGGGCTTCAGCCCCTGAGGGAATGCCGGATTACTTGGTCAGAGCCAAGGAGCATGGCGTATCCTCTTGGCCATGCAGGTGGAGGGTCCGATGAGCGAAGCAACAGGGTACGCGGGGCGGTGGCCAGAGTTGTCGTGGGCGAATTGGGAGCCGACGGCTTCGACGCTGCATATGTGGACGCAGATTGTTGGAAAGACGCGGTTGGCGCTGACACCGCTGCAAAACCATTGGTGGAATGTGCCGCTGTACGTGACGGCGCGCGGGCTGGGAACCTCTGCCATGCCGTGCGCGGGCGGCGCGCTGGATATCGAGTTCGACTTTGTGGCGCACCAGTTGCACCTTCGGCGAAGTGGGGGCGAGGAGATCTCGCTTCCATTGCGGGCGCAGTCTGTGGCGGATTTTTACCGCGAGTATAGGGAGGCGCTGCGGACGCTCGGCGTCGAGGTCAAGATCAACCCGATGCCGGTGGAGATTCCTAATCCGATCCGGTTCGATCTGGATACGGTCCACGCCAACTACGACCCGGAGTATGCCAACCGCTTCTGGCAGGTGCTGGTGCACGCGGAGGGGATCTTTCGCCAGTTCGGGACTGGGTTTCTGGGGAAGGTAAGCCCGGTGCATTTCTTCTGGGGGAGCTTTGACCTGGCGGTGACGCGCTTTTCCGGACGGACGGCTCCCCCGCGCGAAGGTGCGGACCGCATCCAGCAGGAGGCCTACTCGCATGAGGTGATCTCTGCGGGCTTCTGGCCGGGCAATGGCGGGTTTGGAGAGGCGGCGTTCTACTGCTATGCCGCGCCGGTTCCGGCGGGAATGGCCGATGCGGCAATTCGGCCAGCGTATGCGGGCTTCGACAAGGGCCTCGGGGAGTTTCTGCTGCGCTACGACGCCGTGCGGGAGCAGCCGAACCCGGAGG
>JBDTDX010000318.1:0-2867 GCA_039922815.1 Granulicella sp. | reverse complement strand
CGATCTCGTGTAACAGCCTGTTTTCGGCAACGCTCAGCGTCTACGAATCTCGCATCAAAAATGCGGGCATCACCATCGAGAAGAGGAAGCGAGCCGTTGAACCGGTAGAGTGCTTCGAAGGCGATATTCGTCAGGTTTTGGCGAATCTTCTCTCGAATGCGATCGACGCGATGCCGGCGGGTGGCCGCCTCATCGTAAGAAGCCGCGAAGGCACAAACTGGCGCACAGGCCGTCGAGGTCTCATCCTGACCGTGGCCGACTCCGGCACCGGAATGAGTCACGACACCCAATGCAGAATGTACGAAGCCTTCTTCTCGACCAAGGGCATCGGTGGTTCAGGCCTTGGTCTTTGGATCAGCGCCGACATCATGCATCGGCATGGCGGCAAGATCACCATTCGAAGCAGCCAGAAATCCGCACAGACCGGAACCGTGGTCTCCCTCTTCATTCCGTTTAAATGCGCAGAGGAGTTGGGTCTCCACGCTCTCCCCGAACCCAGCTTCGCGTTGGCTGCCCGCTAACTCCCTCGCCCTAGCCGGGTGCCCATCCTTCGCAGCCTCACCGCGAAGGGTGGGATCACAAATCCCCTCCCACAACACCGCTCAGCCCGCGCCGAAAGACGTTACACTAATCCCGTGAAAATCAAGATTATTTTTGCCTCTCTCCTCGCGACCGCATTAGCCTCGACCCTCGCCGCGCAATCCCCCAAAGAGTTCCTCGGCCGTTGGGACATGACCGTGACCCCCGCCACCGGCAACCCCTATCCGCAATGGATCGAGCTGACCGACAACGGCGGCAAAATGGAAGGCCGTTACCAGCCGCGAGGCGGCGCATGGCATCCCGTCACAGCCGCCCACATGGACGCGAACAAGCTCATCGTCACCGTAAGCGAACCCGGTGCCGCCAGGGAAATCGACTGGGTGCTCACCTCCCCCAGCGCCGGCAAGCTCACCGGCATCGAGAAGCACGGCGACACCGACGGCCCCACGCTCGTCGGCGTCAAAGCCCCCTTACTCGATCGCCCCATGCCCAAAGCGTGGACCAAACCCCGCCCCCTCTTCGACGGCAAAGACCTCAAAGGTTGGGAGCCAATCGAGCATGTCGAAAACGACAAATGGATAGCCCGCAACGGCGAGCTGGTCAATGACAATCCCGAGATCCCCGGTCAAAAAATGCGTCCTGCTGCCAACATCAAGACCACCGAAAAGTTCCAGGACTTCAAGCTCCACATCGAAGTCAACTGCCCCGAAGGCGGCAACAGCGGCATCTACCTCCGCGGCCGCTACGAGCTACAGGTAGGCACCGAAGGCGGCAAGCTCCCCTCGCACGAGATGGGCGCGATCTATAGCTGGTACCCGCCGCCAGCAGGCGCGGAAAACAATCTCGGCAAATGGACGTCCTTCGACGTCACCTTCGTAGGCCGTCACGTCACCGTCCTCCGCGATGGCAAGATGTACCACGACAATGTCGAAATCCCCGGCCCCACCGGCGGCGCACTCGACAGCAACGAGTCCGAGCCCGGCCCCTTCTACCTCCAGGGCGATCACCACGGCGTCATCATGTACCGCAACATCACCATCTCCGTCCCCAAAAAGTAGAACTATCCTGAACACGCCCACCTAACCACGCATAACCGGGGTGCCCCATCCTTCGCAGCCCCACCGCGAAGGGTGGGAGGAACAAATCCGCCTCAGCCCCCCGCCCGTTGATCATCCCTCAGCCAGGCGATGGGACCGAGCCACCCACAAGGGCAAAGTAGCAGTTGCCGCAGACCCTCCGGTTACACTCAACCACATGCTCAACGAGGGCTACGCCTACACCACCATCATCAGCAGCAAGCATCAGGGACGAACCCTGCTCTCCCACCTGGCAAGCCTCTACCCCCACTCCACCCCACAAGCCTGGCAACAAAACCTGAACAACCGCGAAGTCACCCTCGACGGCGTCACCGCCACCGGTAGCGAGTCGCTCACCACAGGCCAAACCCTTGTCTGGAACCGCCCCCCCTGGATCGAACCCGACGCCCCGCAGCACTTCGAAGTCCTGTTCGAGGACGCCTATCTATTGGCCGTCAACAAACCCGGCGGTCTGCCCACCCTCCCCGGCGGCGGCTTCCTCGAAAACACGCTCCTGCGCCTGGTCCAAAAGCAAACCCCCACCGCAAACCCTGTCCACCGGTTGGGCCGAGCCACGACCGGCATCGTCCTCTTCGCCAAATCCCCGCAGGCAGCAGCTACCTTATCCGCAGACTGGAACACCCCCAGAATCCAAAAGATCTACCGAGCGCTGGCGCAAGGCACCGCACAGCACGACGCCTACGAAATCCTCACCCCCATCGGCCTCGTGCCTCACCCGCGCCTCGGTTCCGTGTGGGCCGCTAACCCAACTGGCAAGCCGTCCAAATCCTTGGCGAAGGTGATCGCACGTGCTGGAAGCATCACGACCTTTGAGGTAAGCCTCCATTCGGGCCGCCCACATCAAATCAGAATCCATCTGGCCTCCATCGGCCATCCCCTGGTAGGCGATCCCCTGTACGGCTCAACCGGCCAGCCTGTAGAAAATCTCCCCGGCCTCCCGGGCGATGGAGGATATCTCCTGCACGCCCAATTCCTCAAATTCCACCACCCCATCACCGGCGAACAAATCCATCTCGAGGCACCTTTGCCCACTGGATTCTCATAGCCGGGTGCCCCATCCTTCGCAGCCCCACCGCGAAGGGTGGGATTGACGCATCCCCCTCCCCCACACACGCAGTCTTGAAAGGGCGGGACTTCAGCCCCCGAAGGAATTCTCAGCCCAGCCCAATCGCCTCTCCGATGTAGGCGCCGAGAAGCGCCTTTACGAGGACGAATCAATTCAGGGAACGA
>JBDTDX010000317.1:0-7362 GCA_039922815.1 Granulicella sp. | reverse complement strand
CTTCGCCGTGGAGCCGGGGCGGCTGGGTCAACTCGCAGTTGTTCGATCACACCTCGACGCTTCAGTTCCTCGAGCATTTTGTGCAGAACAAGTACAACAAGTCGACGACCGAGGAGAACATCAGCGCATGGCGACGCGCGATCTCGGGCAACCTGACTTCGACCTTTCGTCCGCATGATGGGAAGGAGCCAAAGTTGGCCTACCTAAACCGGGACAAGTTTGTCGTCAGCATTCAGCAGGCCCGGTACAAGGAGACTCCTTCGAACTTCAGGAAGCTGACCCCGACGCAGATTGCAGAGGTGAATAACAACCTGTCGCAGACGGAGTTTGCGTCGCACCAGGAGAAGGGGATTCGTCCGGCGTGTGCGCTGCCGTATGAGCTGTATGCGGAAGGTGGGTTGAGTGCGGATGGTACGAAATTCGCACTGCACATGACGGCTGCGGATGCGGCGCATGGCAAGCGTTCGATGGGTGCGCCATTCAATGTCTACCTGCACAATACGCACGCCGACGCGAGCGCAGGCAAGGGGATGATGGTTGCGACCTACACGGTGAAGGCCGGCGACACTCTGCGTGAGGAACTGCCGCTGTCGCTGTTTGCGGATGGGCGCTATGCGATTGATGTGCATGGGCCGAATGGCTTCTTCCGTTCGTTCACGGGCGATGCGCAGGCGCCTGCGGTGCAGGTGGAAACGGCCTATGCGCAGAAGGGGTCGTCGCTGACCGGGGATGTGCAGTTAAAGCTGCGCAACACTGGTGCGAAGCCGGTCACGGTTGGGGTGAAGGACAACTCGTACAAATCGGGCACGGTGAACGAGACAATTGCTGCCGGGCAGATGGCCCTGGTTGATCTGGACCTGAAGAAGAACCATGGCTGGTATGACTTCACTGTGCGGACGGAGGGGTCGAAGGCAGAGGCTCGGTTTGCCGGGCGCGTGGAGACGGGGCGGTCGAGCTTCAGCGATCCGTTGATGGGCAGTATGGTCTAAAGCTGCCACCGCACTGGACGTTCTAGCGCCGCCTCTTCTGCCGGTGATATCCTGAATTTGCCGCTCTGAATACAAATTTCTGGAGTAAACACGTCATGCAGAAGAGCTACAACGGAATTCCCGTCCCGACAAATGGCCAGCCGATTGAGTACAAAGATGGAAAGTACACTGTGCCGGATCATCCGATCATTCCCTTCATCGAGGGCGACGGTACTGGGAGGGATATCTGGAAGGCTTCGCAGCGTGTGTTCGATGCGGCAGTCGAGAAGGCGTATGGCGGCAAGCGGTCGGTTGCGTGGTATGAGGTGCTTGCGGGAGAGAAGGCCTATCGGCAGACGCAGAACTGGCTGCCGGACGAGACCGTGAAGGCGACGATGGACTTCCGCGTCTCGATCAAGGGACCCCTGACGACCCCGGTAGGCGGCGGCATTCGTTCGCTGAATGTGGCGCTTCGGCAGTTGATGGACCTGTACCAGTGCATCCGCCCGGTGAAGTACTACGCCGGCGTGCCTAGCCCGGTGAAGCACCCGGAGAAGCTGAATATCGTGATCTTCCGTGAGAATACGGAGGACATTTATGCGGGTATCGAGTTCCGCGAGGGAACGCCCGAGGCAAAGAAGTTCATTGCGTTTGTGAACGACGAGATGCTGAAAGGGACGAAGAAGAGCATTCGGCTGGACTCGGGTGTGGGCGTGAAGCCGATCTCGATCACGGGATCGAAGCGGCTGGTACGGGCGGCGATTCAGCATGCGCTGGACAACGATCGCAAGACGGTCACTCTGGTGCATAAGGGCAACATCCAGAAGTTCACCGAGGGCGCGTTCCGCGAATGGGGCTATGAGGTCGCTTCAGAGGAGTTCCGCGATCAGACCGTGACCGAGCGCGAGAGCTGGATCCTGGGCAATCTCGAGGCGAATCCGAATCTCACCGCAGAGGAGAATGCAGCGTTAATCGAGCCGGGCATCGAGTTTGCCTCGAAGGAGTTTGGCGAAGGCATCGTAGCCGAGGTCAAGGCGGTTCTCGCGTCGATCGGCAAGTCGCATGGCGGCGGGAAATGGAAGTCGAAGGTCCTGGTGAACGACCGTATCGCCGACTCGATCTTCCAGCAGATCATTCTGCGGCCCGAGGACTATAGCGTCCTGGCGACGACGAACCTGAACGGAGACTACATCTCCGATGCGGCGGCGGCACAGATTGGCGGACTCGGCATCGCACCGGGCGGCAACGTTGGCGACGGGTATGCCGTCTTCGAGGCGACCCACGGCACGGCTCCGAAGTATGCGGACAAGGACGTCATCAATCCGGGGTCGGTGATTCTTTCGGGCGTCATGCTGTTCGACTTTCTGGGTTGGACGGAAGCGGCACGGATGATCGAGAGCTCGATGGAGAAGACCATTGCACAGAAGTATGTGACTTATGACTTCGAGCGATCCCTGCAAGGCGCGACCCGTGCGAAGACGAGCGAGTTTGCCACGCGCATGATCGAAAACATGTAGCCGAGCTGGTTCAAGGTAAACAGAGAGCTGCCATCCTGCGGGGTGGCAGTTTCTATTGGTGCGCTCCTGAATTTTTCCTGAAGAGGCAGTCGATGGAGTCAGCGATTGGTGCCCTCCCTGAGCCCTCGAAGGCGAGCGTCTGGGAGGCCCGTTTGATTCTTGCGGGTGCACATGCTCTAATGGGCGCCTTCTGTAAGTTTTTGCAGATCCTCTACTCTAGGAGACGTTGTCTATGTATGCAGTAGCCCTGATGGTCGTCGAGCTTCATCAATCGAGCTTGACGTATAGCTCCGTGCCTGCGGATACGAACGATGGGCGCTTGTATCTATGGATTGCGATTGGGGTTGCGCTGGTGGCGCTGGCTCTGGCGTTTTTGCTGGCGCGGGCTGTCATCGCGTCAGATGCCGGCACGGCAGAGATGCAGGCCATCTCCAACGCGATCCGCGAAGGGGCGGAGGCATTTCTGAAGCGGCAGTACCAGACGATTGCGATGATCGCTGCTGTGCTGGCCGTGGCGCTGTTTGTCGGGTACCACATGTCCGCGCGAACATCGCCGTATGCGATGAAGACGGTTGTGAGCTTCCTGGTGGGCGCGGTGTGTTCGGGGCTGGCTGGGTTTACCGGCATGTATTGCTCGATTCGCGCAAATATCCGGACGGCGTCTGCCGCACGCACCAGCCTGGATCGCGCGCTCAAGATGGCGCTGCGCGGCGGTGCTGTTACGGGGCTCGTAGTGGTCGCGCTCTCATTGCTCGGGGTGGCTTCGCTGTTCCTGGTGTTTGGCGGGCTTGAGCATCCGCAGGCAGTTCCCTACCAGCTGGTCGGGTTCGGGTTTGGAGCTTCGCTGGTCGCGCTGTTCGCGCAGCTTGGCGGCGGAATTTACACTAAGGCTGCCGATGTAGGGGCAGACCTGGTGGGCAAGGTCGAAGCGGGTATTCCTGAAGACGATCCGCGTAACCCGGCGGTGATCGCCGACCTCGTCGGAGACAACGTGGGAGACTGCGCCGGTCGTGGCGCGGACATCTTCGAATCGACGGCTGCGGAAAATGTTGGCGCCATGATCCTGGGTGCGGCACTCTATCCTGTCTTCGGATTGAAGGGCATTCTGTTCCCGCTGATTATTCTTGCGATCAACCTGGTGGCCAGTATCGTGGGTGTCTTTGTGGTGAAGACCAACGAGACTGAAGACCCGATGAGCGCGCTGAATCGCGGCTTCTATGTGACTTCGGCGCTGGCGCTGGCGGGCTTCGCGGCTGCGGTCTACACGATGTTGGATGGGCCGAACGTAAAGCCTCTATGGCTGCTCGCTTGCGGCGTGGTCGGGCTGCTGACGGCGTTCCTGTTCGTCTGGATCACGCAGTATTACACCGAGGCGAAGTACAGGCCCGTGCAGTCGATTGTGAAGGCTTCGCTGACTGGCCCTGCCACCAACATCATCAGCGGCCTGGCGGTCGGGATGGAGACGCCGGCGATGCCGGTAGTTGTGATCTCGGCAGCTCTGCTGCTGAGCTACTACTTTGGCGTTCAAGGGTTGTCGGGCGTGGCTGGCGTGAGCGATTACGCGAAGGGCATCTATGGCACGGCCATCGCGACCATGGGTATGTTGAGCTGCGCGGCGTACATCCTGGCAATGGATACGTTCGGGCCGATCACGGATAATGCGGGCGGCATCATCGAGATGTCGAACCAGGAAGACTCGATCCGCGACCGCACGGACAAGCTGGACTCGGCGGGCAATACGACCAAGGCGCTGACCAAGGGATATGCCGTTGGCTCGGCATCGCTCGCAGCATTTCTGCTCTTCTCGGCGTATCTCGAGGAGATTCGGACAATTGTGGAGCAGAAGGTTGCGGTGGCCGGAGGATTCATGCCGGCTGGCTGGACCTTTACCGACGTCAACCTTGCTGAGGTGCCCGTCTTCGTCGGCGCGCTGCTGGGGGCGATGCTGACCTACCTGTTCAGCTCGCTGGCGATCAAGGCCGTGGGCCGCACCGCGCAGATGATTGTGCAGGATGTGCGCGACCAGTTCCGCGAGAATCCCGGCATTATGGCGGGTACGTCCAAGCCGAACTATGCTCGTTGCGTGAACATCGTCACGGGCGCTGCGTTGAAGGAGATGGTGGTTCCCGGACTGCTGGCGGTTGGTCTGCCGGTCGCTGTCGGACTCATCTTCCGCAACTTCAGCCCCAGCTATCAGGCGGTCGCTTCGGTGCTTGCTCCGGGAACATTGCTTGCGGTTCCTGCCATCAACGGCGTTGCTGTGAATCTTGCGGGCGCCAAGGCGGTAGCGGGTCTGCTGATGGTCGGGACGATCTCTGGCGTGCTGCTGGCGATGTTGATGAACAACGGCGGCGGAGCCTGGGACAACGCGAAGAAGTTCATTGAAACCGGCCAGTATGGCGGGAAGAAGTCCGATGCGCATAAGGCAGCGGTGGTGGGCGATACGGTTGGCGATCCCTTCAAGGACACCGCCGGGCCGAGCCTGCATGTACTCATCAAGCTGCTGGCTACGATTACGCTAGTGCTTGCGCCACTGTTCGTCTAACGACAGTCTCATCCGTTTCGAGGAGCCGCTGGATGGCTGCTCGAAACGGATGTGATATGTCTTTATGCTTCGTCAAAGCGGACCGAGAACGACGAAGGAAATGGCCCCTGATAGTGAAGTGTTCCGGCGTCTCCGTCTGCGCGACGGAGATTTTTTCGTTGTAGCAACGGTTTCAGGATTCCGGGAATCTGCACCTGGTTGATGTACTGGCCAAAGCAGGTGTGCAGCCCGACCCCCCAATGCATGTAGACATAGCCCGGACGGCCGATGCGGAACTCGTTCGGATCTTCGAGCACCGTCTCGTCGAACATTGCCGATTGTGTGGCTGCGAGAACGGGCGTTCCCGCGGGTATGCGCGTGGCGTGCATCGTTCCCTTGCCCACCACGTAATCCTCTGAGGCCACGCGGAAGACGCCGGGGTTATTCGGATGAAAGCGGAGCGCCTCGAAGATGTATTGCGCCAGCGTAGCGTCGTCGTTCGCGATGGCTGCCTGTTGGGCGGCGGCGAGCATGTCGGGTCGCTTGAAGAGCTCATCGAGGGCTTGTGTGCAGCACTTTGAAGTTGTCGGAATCGCTCCCGTCAACAGGCCTAGCAGGTTGTTGCGGATGGTGAGGTCGTCCATTCCGGGCAGGCCCGCTAGTTGCAGTGCAAGGCTGCGATGCAACACGGTATCCCCTTTTGTGGGAAGGGCCTTTTCTGCGGCGATCGCGGCGTCCAGCCACGACCGCACATTCGCCGCAGCCTTGCGCACGGCGACCTCGACCGCAGGGTCGTTCTGGAGATCGGTAAAGAGATATTGAAAGATCGTCGAAGCCCAGGCGGCGAGGTCTGTGACGGAGCTGGCCTCGGCACCAAAATAGGTTTCAACCAGAAGCGTCGGCACACGGAGCGTCAGTTGTGACACGAGTTCGAGCTGGCCATGCGACCCGGCAACGATCTTTTCTGCCGTCTTTGCTACGAACGGTGCGACGATCTCCGGCAGATCGCTTCGGCGGATGAGGCTGCGCATGTGCGATACGTCGCGCTCGTAGTCCGGCGAGTTTGCCATGCCAAGAAAGAAGTCCTCGCCTCCAGTGACAACGCGCATCTTCGGCCCGTAGGTCACGGCAAATACGTCGTCGCGTGTCAGCACGTCCTGGACGTCTGCAAAGCGCGTGACCAGGGCGAGTTGCTTGAGCACCAGCACGGGCTTGATGCGTCGCAGTACCGCGAACACTGGCTCGGGGTTGTCGAGCGTGTGCTGCTTCAACTTGTCCAGCATCGCCATCGCATCGGCTTCAATGTTGGATACGTCGAAGCGGTGGGCCGTCTCCATCGTCTCCAGGCTGGTCTTCAGACGTGCCAGGTGTTCCGCAATCGACATCCGTCATGCTCCTTATTGTTAGCGTGGATCAACCAGCTCCAGCGCAATCATTCCGAGTGCGGTGATGCTGGGCAGGAAGAAATATTCGCCGCCGCGCAGCTCTACAAAATTGGGCAGGCTGCTGCAGAACAGTGGTGGATTGTCTGCCGTTGTGTCACCCTGTACCGTAAACCGCTCGCCCTCGCCGTGGCTGCCGAGCAGCAGGTCTTTTTCGTTGCCCAGATGCGCATCGTTGCCGTAGGCGATCCATTGCTGCTGCACAAATTCGAACTGGCGCGCGAGACTTGCATTGAGCGCCATGAAAATGACGCCACGGTCGGTCGCATCAAGCTGGGCTGCGTCTTGGGGCGCGTTGGGATCGTGCTCGTCGGCGTAGGGACCGTAGGGCAGACCGCGCCGCGTGATGCGTCGGCGGTTGATCAGACGGCCCTCGAAGCCGAAGGCATCGCGTGGGTGGACGCGACGAATGTGCGCACCGACTGGGCATCGCGTTCCCTCCATGTCGTTGCCGTAACGGAAGTTGGTGCTCTGGTCAGGGTCCTGTGCGATTGCGGAGTTTGGCTTGTCGGGCGACAACTCGAGCGGCGTTCCATCACGCCATCTGCCGATAAATTTCGCGGCAAGCTTTTCTTTGGCGAAGTCGTCTCCGGCCCCGTAGCGCGAACCCCATTTGTCGAGAAATTCGCGGTAGGCGCCGACATTTTCGTGCAGCTTACGGTAGACCATGAAGGTGCCGTTCGCAGCGAGGATGTGCGGCACCGGCGCGACTGGCAACTCGCCTGCCTCATCCGCGTAACCGAGCAGCAACTCACCCGTCGCAAGTGGCTCCCAGCTTCCATCTGGCATCTGCTTGCCCTGGCCGGGCTGCGTCTTGCGGCACACGCCGAGATAGTCCGGATTGCCGAAGCCGTCGGTGTAGCCGAAGTGCTCCTCCAGCGTGACTTTACCGTCTTCGACAAGCGCAGCGG